>NZ_CP136937.1:0-82397 GCF_036936505.1 Enterobacter sp. JJBC | reverse complement strand
TTAGTACCCCGTGTCTTATGTATAAATGCCATCACCACGCCGAATATCTGCAGTTCCTCCGGGTAGAGGGTGGGGTAGGCGGAATTCATCGGCAGCAGGGCGATACGGGGTTTAAGCTGCAGGCGTTTAACGGTGAACTCGCCATCTGTTTCCGCGATGACAATATCCCCCTGCATGGGTTTTTCAGCTTTGTCGACAACCATTAAATCGCCGGAGTGCAGGCCCATATCTTTCATCGAGTCGCCAATGGCCCGGACAAAGTAGGTCGCGCTGGGGCGACGGATACAGTAGGCATTCAGATCCAGTTCGTCTTCGGTATAGTCTGCGGCCGGTGACGGAAAACCTGCCGGACAGCGCTCTGTGAAAAGTGGTGCGGTGGACAGTGCTGGTTCAGATGCGGGAGTGACAAAAAGGATCATGGCATACCTCTTAAAATACCTGTTTTTATATACAGTATTATTTAAGATATTTCCCGTCCTGCAAGGAGAATTTTACCGGCTCCTGCCAGGTCATTGTTCTGGCGGATAAAACAGGCTCTGGGTTATCCACAGAAACGGTGCATAACCCTGTGAGTGGATGTCGGGAACCGACCGCACATTGTGTTTCTCCGCTGTGGATCTGTAATCAGGGTTCGCTTCAGTTCTGAATATAGGCCGTATTTGAGGTTCCTGCCATCGTGTGGCCGCCGTGCCGCTACTGTAGCCGGGCCGCTTCGAATGCAAGGGTTCGCTACGCCGGTGTCCTCACCCGGTCGCAGTTAATTTCAAAGGCATTACCCGCTGTCTTCCCGTCGTTTTCCGTCTCAATTTTCGCCGTCAAACCGTCCAGCCAGCGTCTGCTTTTTCACTGCGCTGCGGCTTGCGGCACCGCCCCTGCATTCTCCGCTTTTCGCCCGGCTGTCGTATCGGCCCGGCGTAACTGGCGCCGCATTTGAGAAAGGAGAACTACCATGTCCAGATTTATCCAGGGTAATTGCGTCCATATCATGTCCGGCTTTCCGGATAATGCTGTCGATTTCATTCTGACCGACCCGCCATATCTCGTCGGTTTTCGTGACCGTCAGGGGCGTACCATCGCCGGCGATAAAACAGATGAATGGCTGCAACCCGCCTGCCATGAGATGTATCGCGTGCTGAAAAAAGACGCGCTGATGGTGAGCTTCTACGGCTGGAACCGCGTCGATCGCTTTATGGCCGCCTGGAAAAATGCTGGATTCAGCGTTGTCGGCCACCTGGTATTTACCAAAACCTACACATCGAAGGCCGCATATGTGGGCTATCGCCACGAATGCGCCTACATCCTTGCAAAAGGCCGTCCACGTCTGCCACAAAATCCGCTGCCGGACGTACTGGGCTGGAAATACAGCGGCAACCGCCACCACCCGACCGAAAAACCCGTAACCAGCCTGCAACCGCTGATTGAGTCCTTCACACATCCCGGCGCAATTGTGCTCGACCCCTTTGCCGGCAGCGGCTCCACCTGCGTGGCCGCCCTCCAGGCTGGCCGTCGCTACATCGGTATTGAACTGCTGGATCAGTATCACCAGGCCGGACAGCAACGTCTGGCCGCCGTCCGGCGCGCCATGCAGTACCCGGCCGCTAACGACGAGTTCCCGGAGGCCGCGTAATGAACTATGCAGGACACGAAAAACTCCGCGCAGAAGTGGCGGAAGTCGCCAACAACATGTGTGACCTGCGGGCGACGCTGAACGGGATGGAGCACCGCTATCGCTTTGACTCCGATGTGCTGGCCGAACGCCTGACCCGTCAGACCCTTTTTCGCATCAATGCCCTGTTTATGGCGGCGTACAACGAAATTCTTGAGCTGGATGCCTGCTTTAAGGACTAAGGAGAAAAACATGTACGGAACCTGTAAAACCCTCTGCCGCTTGTTGCGTGAGCAGTATCCCGCAGAAACCCCTTTGAACCTCATTGTCTGGTCCCCGGCGGATATCGAAACGCTGGCCGACGGAATGGAATATGCCGTTTCGAAACAGGACACAAGGGCGGTACTGGCGCGTATGGACGCCATACCGGAAGAACAACGGCTTGAGTCGGGCGTGTCTGCCAGTGCGGTGATGGATCTGATTGAACAGGTGAAACAGGCCGTTCCGGCGGTAATGGTGCCGGCTGACCTGCTAGAAACCCTGCTGATAACCGCTGAACAGGCGTTGTGGCACAGAGAATGGTCCGCCCGGGATGAGAACCATCCGGTGCCGGAAAGCGTGACCCGTCGCCTGGCTGATGCGGCGAAAGTTCGCGCCTTAATGAAAAACTGAAATCTACACGCCGCCCGGGCGGCGTGTACTGACCCCGTTCAGAGGAACCCACTATGCAGGAAATCACCACGTTAACCGCCCTTATCATGCGCCGTGCGCGCGATTTGATTGCTGATTATGGATGGCCTGACCATACCGATGTTGATCAGCGTGATCCGGTCAATAAACCGGGATGGATAAGTATTTATGTCCGTCTGGATGCGGCAAATATTGCTCATCTGCTTCCTTTGCTTTGTACCGGTGACGTACCCGCAGAGCTGCAAAGTGCCATGACAAAAATAGCCGGGACGCCAGCGCAGATTATTTTATCCGGCAGCCGTTATGCCGACGCGCCGCAGCTTCCGGAGAACGGAACACAGATAGCGTTCCCCTGGGCCGGGGAATGGCTGACGGAGCCGGAGATTCAGGCTGTAACGGATTGCCTGTCCCGCGCCGTGCGGGATGTCTCCCGGCAGGTATGGGAGGATGCGCGCCGGATAAAGGCGGCGCTGACCACGCGCGGGGAAACGCTGTTTTATCGCCAGACCCGAAATTTCCGTCTGGTTGTGAAGGAAAATGATATGCCCTGCTGGCTGGACGATGATGACAATTTGCCGATGGTGCTCGATGCCATCCTGAACAAAGGGGCACGCTACAGCAGCGTCGAGTTCTTTGTTATCAGCGACAAAGTTGATCAAATCCTGGCATGTGGCCAGATGTGCGATGTGCTGCGTATTCCGGGCGAGCCTCCGCGCCGGTGGATGGATTTAACCCTGTTACATGAGGTCATGGCAGAAGCGCGTGCAGAAATCAGTCTTGTCCGCAATGCCCTGACAGCAATCCGGACAGTGTAGCGAACAGCAGGGGGCGGCGGCCCCCTGAATCTACCACGAAGGATAAGGATGTCGCCGGCTCCGCTTCTACGGCTCTTCCTCCACGTTGTTCCGGCTTCGCGGTGAGTAACGTCCCGTACGGCCTGCGGCAAACGCCGTGCCTCTACTATAGTCGGGCCGCGGCTGATGCAAGGGAAGCGTAAACGCCGTCACCTTCACCCGGTCGCAGTGTATTTCAAAGGCATTATCCGCCGTCTTCCCGTCGTTTTCCGGCTCATTTTTCGCCGTCAAACCGTCCAGCCTGCTCCTGCTTTTTTACTGCGCTGCGGCTTCGGTGACGCCCTTGCATCCTCCGCTTTTCGCCCGACTGTCGTGTCAGCACGGCGTAAGCCGGAACTCAGACGACATCGACTATGGAGGATTTTTTATGAGCACTACGACCACCACACCGGCTGTTTACGTGGGTACGTATCACAAATACAACTGCGGCAGCATTTTCGGCAAATGGTTTGACCTGACGGAATTTGACGGCAGGGAGGATTTTTACGAGGCCTGTAAGGCCCTTCACGCCGATGAATGGGATGCTGAATTTATGTTCCAGGACTGGGAGGGCATCCCATCAAAGTTTGCTTCTGAATCCTCCATTGACTGGGATTTTATCGCCGCTTACAAGCGTGCCGAAGAAGAGGGCAGGGAAGCCGCTTTTATCGCCTGGGCGGAGTATACCGGCGAATGTGACTATGACGCGTTTGATGATGCGTACCGCGGCGAGGCGGAAAGCGAGGAAGACTATGCGCGGGATATGGTGGAGGACAACGGCCTGTTAAATGAGGTGCCGGAGCCGTTGCGCAGCTATTTCGATTTTGAAGCCTGGGCGCGTGACCTGTTCAGCAGCGGTTATGTATTCCATGACGGCCATGTCTTTAGCAACTGATTTTCCCCGGCAGGCGGTTTAGCCGCCTGTCAGCCCGCGCGCTAAACCCTGGCAGGCTCTGCCTGCCGGCGAAGTTCGCCGCGCCTGCAGCGCCGCGCATCTCCGCCAGTGCCTGATGCTCCTGTGGTGCCAGGGTATGAATATTGGTGTGCTGCAGCGGGTCGGCGATATTTCTGTTCTGGCGATAATGCCTGCGTTGCTGTTGCTGTTGCTGTTGCTGTTGCTGTTGCCAATAGTGGCCATACCGGTGGCGTACTGGCTGATATAGCTGTTCTGTCGGTTTTTCTTCCTGTTGTGTCTGCCTGTGGGCGACTTCCCTGGCGGGAACCGGCGCTGTCGTAAACGGAGCCGGTAAACCGTCTCCGCCCTGCCGGGCTTCCATCGCACTGTCGCAGGTTCAACATCACGCTTGCGGCATCCGTTAACGGATGCGCCGCTCTCACCAGCCCGGCGGTAATGCTGCCGGGCCTCTTCGGGGCAACGCCGTTTCGCGCCCGCGCGTTCCGTCGTTGCGGCGGGTTCCTGCTCATTCCCTTGCCTGGTTTTTTCACCCTTTTGAGTCCTAACGCCTGGGCTGAGACAAGCACAGCCGCTGTCAGCTGTCCAGGGTAAATGGCACGCGGTAAACCGCGCCCTGGACATCCGCCATCGCCCGCGCTGGTTTACGCCCCTGCGGCGAACGGCTCTCAAACGGGTGAAGGTAACAACCATCGGGGCGTTCAGCAGGTCCCCGCAAAACGTCAAAACCGCGGCCCCGGCAACTCAACGGGTGAGGGTTTTTTAAAAGCAAAACAGGTTCAGAAGGAGGAGCAACATGAGCGAGGCGCTGGCGGTTTTACCCGACGACACCTTTATCCGCGAACAGGCTGAGGCCGTTGCGGCGCAGTACACCAACGTGGCAATTGAGGACGATCAGGGTACACATTTTCGTCTGGTCGTTCGTCAGAACAGCGTAATGGTCTGGCGCGCGTGGAATTTTGAAGCGGATGCCGGGAAATGGCTCAACCGTTACATCGAACGTTACGGTATTCGTAAACAGCAGTAAATAAGAAGGTGCCCTGCCGGAGCGGTAACTCCGCAGGGCCGGACAATCATCAATCAGTGAGGTATCAACTATGTCAGTAACCGATGTTAAAGCAAAAGCACCCAAAAAAGCGAGCAGCAAAAAAATTACGAAGGCACAGGAGGCTGCCCTGAAGATCGCCCTTGAGGCCGCTGCGGTCGAGTACGTTCCGCTGTCCGATCTCGTTAAATCCCCGCTGAACGTGCGCACCATCCCCTATTCCGTGGACAGCGTTCGCGGTCTGGCCGACTCCATCGAGACGCTCGGACTGCTGCAGAACCTGATTGTTCACACCCTCGCGGACGGACAATCCGGCGTGGCCGCAGGTGGCCGCCGATTGACTGCCTTGCAACTGCTGGCGCAGGAAGGGCGTCTCGCTGCTGACCATACCGTTATGGTGAAGCGTGTTTCCGACGACATTGCCGCCCTTGCCTCCGTCGCCGAGAACGAGCAGCGCGCCGCCATGCATCCCGCCGAGCAGATTGCAGGTTTCCGTACGCTGGCAGGGCAGGGCAAAACTCCCGCACAGATTGGCGACGCCCTCGGCTTCGGCTCCCGCCACGTGCAGCGCATGCTGAAGCTGGCAAACCTCGCCCCGTCACTGATGGATAAGCTCGCGCAGGACGAACTGACCGTTGAGCAGTGTCAGGCGCTCTGTCTCGAGGACGATCCTGCCCGTCAGGTTGAGGTATTTGAAAGCGTGAAGGCCAGCTGGTCGAACGCGCCCGCACACCTGATTAAACGCGCCATTACCGAAACCGAGATGCGCACCGACAACGCCAAATTCCGGTTTATCGGGCGCGAAGCGTATGAGGCGGCGGGGGGGGGACGTTCGTGAAGATCTGTTCAGCCAGGACGAGGGCGACGGCACGGCAGACAGCGTGCTGGTTGAGCGTCTGGTGCAGGAGAAGCTGGAGCGTATCGCCCTAGACATTCAGCAACGTGAGGGCTGGGCATGGAGTCGCGGACGCGCAGCCCGCATCTGGTACCACGGCGAAGACGGTAAGGAGTTCGCTCAGCCTGTTGAACCCGATCCGGTGTATACCCCTGAGCAGCAGCAGCGTCTTGATGCGCTGCGGGAGCAGTACGATACATATGACAGCGTTTGCGACGAGTCGGATGCGATCGAAGCGGACATCCTCGCCATTCAGGCGGCGGCAGAAGTCAGCGCGTGGACTGACGACATGAAGTCAGGCGCGGGGGTGATGGTCAGCCTGTACGAAGGGCAGGTGTACGTGCAGCGCGGTGTGCGCCTGAAAGCGGATATGCCGGAAGAAACCGAAACCAGCAGCGTAACGGTGCCGTTCACCTCGCGCCAGCCCGACGCCGCAGAGGGGATCAGCGTTCCGCTGCTCACGAAAATGACCTCCGAGCGTACGCTGGCAGTCCAGGCGGCGCTGATGCAGCAGCCCGAAAAGGCGGTGGCGCTGATGGTCTGGCGCATGTGTACCTGCGTCTTCTCGGGCTGTCTGACCACGGCGCATCCGTTCCGTATCAGCCTCACCGTGTCTCACGGCAGCCTGACGGAGAACGCCCCGTCCGGTAAGGATGGCGCAGCGTTTGAGATGCTCATGACCGAACAGGCAAGGCTGAAAGCCCTGCTGCCGGAAGGGTGGGAGAAGGACTTCACCACCTTCTTTGCCCTTGACGGCGGGGTGTTGATGTCGCTGATGGCCTTCTGCACGGCCTGTTCCGTTGACGGGGTACAGACCCGCGATATGGGGCACACCTCCCGCAGTACCCTCGATACGGTCGAGGCGGCAATCGGCTTCCACCTGCGCGACTGGTGGCAGCCGACGAAGGACAACTACTTCGGCAGCCTGAAACATCCGCAGATTGTGGCCTCCCTGAAAGAGGCGGGGCTGACGGGCGCGGCGGGTGATGCGGAGAAGATGAAGAAGGGCGATGCAGCAGCGCATGCGGAGCACTTTATGCAGCACACCCGCTGGGTTCCGGCATGGCTGAAAGGACCAGAGCCAGCGGCTGAATCCGGTGCTAACGACGCTGTTTCCGATACCGACAGCACTGACAACGACACCACCAACACGGCACACGCCGCCTGATAACGGAGAGCCGCCCTTGTGTGAACAGGGCGGCAATAAGGAGATATCCATGCGCACTATTCTTACCCCCGATGTACTGAAAACGATGTCCTGTGATGAGTTTGAGGACTGGCGGGACAGCGGCGAAGACTTTCGCCGCGAACTGACCCACGCCGTTATGCGTGACCTGTCCTGCCCTGAGAACTGGGATGTAAACGGCGAGTACCGCAGCGAGTTCGGTGGCTTCTTCCCCGTGCAGGTGCGCTTTACGCCCCCGCACGGCAACTACCATATTGCCGTGTGCAGTCCGGGTGCCATCAGTCCGGCGTGGATGGTGGTGTTCGTTCCCGCCAGCGGTCGCCCGTTCTCCGTCATTCGTACCCTGAGCGGCTACCAGCCGGAGCTTGTCAGCCACACCGTCAGCCTGACGGCGCGTCTCGATGCGGACGGATACAGTCAGGCCAGCATCATCAGTATTCTGGCAGCGGAGGGCGCGGCATGATACCTGCAAACCTGTCACTGGTTCCCTTCAGCCCTGAGCGACGCGCCGCGATGGAGGCCATCGCGGAGGTTGAACGCCGGCGGTCGCGCGGCGCGGTGTCCACGGTGTATCCGTATGCCAGCGCCTTTTTCCGGCGGCTCACGGGCAGCACGCGCATCACTATCAGGGAAATCCATCATTTTGCGCCGGTGCTGACGGCGCGGGAGCTGCGGGGCAGCAGGGACAGCTGGCTCAGTGCCATCGATGCGCTGATTGAAAGTCGCGGGACGCGTTGCTGGCTGCCGCTTCCCGTTGGTGCGGGTCAGCGCCTCTTTCCGGAGGTGGCCTTTCAGCAGACCGAGCGGGTTCGCTGTCAGGACGCCCTGCGGGATGAAAAATACACCCGACAGCGTCACAAAGAACGGTGCCAGCGTGAGCAGGCGTACCAGGCGCTGGCGGGGCAGGCGGAGATTGAGCTGGCATTCCATACGCCGGAAACGGTCAGCAGCTGGAGCGCACGCTGGTCGGGGACTGAACTGCGCCAGTACGACCTGGAAGAGATGTTCTGGCGCTGGAGCGAGCGTTTCCCGTCACTGGAGCCAATGGAGCGCTGGACGATGGAGAGTCAGCCTTTCTGGACTGTGATGGCTGAAACGAATGCGCTGGCAAGGGAAAGTCCGGGATCTGTCCGGCAGCT
The DNA here is from genome assembly GCF_036936505.1 of Enterobacter sp. JJBC. Taxonomy (NCBI): domain Bacteria; kingdom Pseudomonadati; phylum Pseudomonadota; class Gammaproteobacteria; order Enterobacterales; family Enterobacteriaceae; genus Enterobacter; species Enterobacter sp. JJBC. Next base: position 74,090 of record NZ_CP136937.1, on the reverse strand, counting down.
GGAGCGCTGGATGGTACCCAACAAGCTGACAGCGCGGAGTCAGGTATGAAGTGGCGTTACTCGCTGCGCTGGAAGCGTCCCGGTCCCTGTCCCGGTGAACCTGAACTGGCGTCAGAAGTGGTGGAGGCAGGGAAGCCCGCCCCTGAGTCCGTGATGTCACTGTGGGTGGCCGGAGCCGGATATGCTGTCTGCGTTGATTTTCTGTGTGACAGACAGATCAGACGCTGGACCGACGAGCGTAAGGCGGCCATCCGCCGACGGAATCTGGCGCGTCGTGTTAACAGAATTGCGCCGCTGTTTGCTGATGAACTCATCGGGCGGGAACTTGCGGCGCGACCGGACTATTATCGAGGGAAGTCTCACCGGTGAGTTTTGTTATTATCCCCTGGAAATCTTCAGGGCTGCAGGAGCCGGAGAGCAGTCGTGGTCTGCAGCCATAAAAGGAGGCTGATTCTGAATAAAGGACTGACATTATCGGCGCTGGTTGCCATGACGCCGGAGGATTATGAGCAGTTTCGCTCTGATGGCTGGTCTTCTCGTAAGGTGCTGACGCAGGCCGTGCTGCGGGAGTTGGTTTTGCCGGAGGGCTGGGTGGTTTCACCCGAGAATCACACTGAATACGGTGGCGTATGGCACGTTAGCCTGCGGTATGTTCCACCGCATGGCAGACACTGGTTCATGCTGACCAGCCCCGGCGAAGTCTGTGACCACTGGATGCTGTTGCTTCAGTCAGCCAGCGGACAGCGGATTAAATGTCTGCTCAGAATGCCGGTGCTGGATACCTTTCTGATAAACAGCCTGCTGCTGCGGGCTGATGTGCTGGATAAAAAACGGTACACGCTGGCGGGGCTGGCTAATGAACTGGCTGGCATCACCGTTACGGCAATATCCGGGCGTCGTCCCTGACGGGACACGGCTGTCGTGAACGGAGCCGGTAAACCGTCTCCGCCCTCCGGGCATCCATCCTGACGCAACGTCAACCCCTGCGCTTGCTGCGTCCGTAAACGGACGCGCCGCTTCACCCTGTCGGCGGTAAAACTGCCGACAGTCCTCTGACGCCCCGTCGTTCCGCCGTGTCGGGTGTGTTCATCCTCTCCCCGTACCTCTGGCGAGCCCTCTCCCGTTAAGTCCCCGGGCGGAGGGCTTGTCGTAGCACCGTCGTGTCGTCATCCGAAGGGTGAAATGCACTTCGCCAAAACTTTTTGCGAAGGACCGCAAAAACTTTTGTCTCCGCCCTTCTCCTGCCGCCCCGCCGTTGCTCCTTTGCCCTTTGCCGCCAGGGAACTCACCGAGAGATGGATTAACCACCAGACAGGAGGAAAAGCAGGATGAACACACAGAACGTCAACGTCAAAACCGCCACCAAAGAATCTTCCGAAAGATGGGGGAAAACCGCGTCCCTGCGTACTGATGGCTTTGTGCGCAATATCCATTCCCGTAACCCGTTCGATGTTATTCGCGCGGACGTGGTGCTGGCCCGTATGGAAATACAGGCTAACCGGGGGTGTGGCCTGCACTACGAGATTTATGAGTCCCGTCTGCTGGGTATGGCTATGCATTACCTGGCAGAACTGCCACTGAAAGACCGTCCTGTGTTTATGGGGGCGGCAGCGAAACGGGGTTACATGCTGACGACTGCGGAAGAAGAACGTGCCGATGGTGAATGTGCTGACCTGATGATCGAGCTGGCGGCGGATTACTGATTACTTAACCGGCTGGCGGCAGGGGATGCCGCCAGTCACAACGGAGAAACATGATGAGCAACAGCAACACGAACAGTACGTTCAGCTTCGACGCATGGGAGAAAAGCGCGCTCAGCGAGCTTGATACCCTGCAAAACCACGTCAGTAAAGCCCTGATGAAGTACCAGAGCAATACGGACAAAACGGCGCTGGGCGAGTCTGCAAACCGCTATATGGGCGAACTCAGAACCGCTGTCACGCGCATCCTGAAAGCCACGCCAGCCATTCAGCAGAAAGTCGACGGGATTGCCGACATGCTGCACCTGATGGCGCATTTTTCCGGCATCACGTTCGACGAATAACCACCACGGCGAAATATCAACGCCATTAACCAAAAGGAGATAAACCATGCACTTAAATCTGACCGAATCCAGTGCCGAAGCAGGTATTTACGCGACCAGTGAGGCCGAACGCGCGTACTGGCTGAGCCGCGAAAAGTCATATCTGACCGCGCCCGTCGAAATCGACGTTCACGCCTTCCATGATGCGCTGGGGCTGATGTACCCGATGAACTGGCGCAGCAGTGAGAACGGCGAGTGTGAAACCTTCATGCTGGCGGAAATGGTCTGCGGCAATGTGACCGAAATCTACGCGCGGATCGGTATCCGTTATTACCGGATGCGTGACTACAGCAACCTTGACCACGCTGAGATTCTGGCACGCGTTAAGGAGGGAGTGCAGCGCCAGAAATGAGAAAAGCAGGCTTTCGCCTGCCTTAACCCGCCGGATTTACCCGCTTGCAACGATTAATCCGGCCTTCACCAAAAGGAACAAACCAATGCAATTCAGTGAAGTTTCGATTGTTACACCGACCGCCCTGTATGTCCAGATGCTTGAGGCGGAAAACGCACCCGTAAAAAAACAGGTGCGTATTAAACGCAGTGATATCGACCGTGACGACATCAGCGCCGAAATGCGGGCGCTGGGCCGTCACATAGCGCACTGCCGGAAGAAGGGGCGCGCCGTTCGTATTCCTGCCATGCGCGGGAGTGAGTGGGGGCAGGTGTTACGCACGCTCGAACTGAAGCGGGCATTTAACTGATAACTGAGCCGCTCCTTACGGGGCGGCATTTAAGGAGGAACTATGTCTCAACTCAGTTTTGCCCGCTTTTTTGACCAGGCGAAAGAGGCCGCACCAGTAACACCCGCTAAACCCGTATTGCCCGCCATGAACGCGCGGCCGATACCGCACCGTATGATGACCATCGGGGAATCCCGCCGCCAGTTTGTCACCGTGTTCATGGACACCGCCCGCAACCTGCGCCGCTGGGAGGTGTTCAGCGACTTTATAACACTGGCGGCCAGTGAACTGGATATGGCGCAGATAAGAACGCCGGAGAACATCGATCGCAGCCGTGAAATCTGTTCGAAGTACGGCGAGAGCGATATCAGCAATCTGCATACACTTTTCTGCCTGATGGTCTGCGCACTGGAGGCCAAATTCCACGACTTCCTCGGCGCGATCTTCATGGAGCTTGAGCTTGGCGACGACCGCAACGGACAGTATTTCACGCCGTATCACGTCCAGTCACTGCTGGCGAGGCTGCTGATGCCGGACGTCGACGAAACGATACGCCGTGAGGGATTCGTGACCGTCAGCGATCCAGCAAGCGGTGCGGCGGGAATGATTGTGGCGTATGCGGAATATCTGCTGGAGGCGGGCTATAACCCGTCTGAACATATGTTCGGAAGCTGTATCGATATTGATCCTGTTGCGGCCGATATGGCGTTTATTCAGCTTTCCCTGCTGGGTATTCCTGCCGAGGTGGTCACGGGCAATACGCTGACGATGCAGTTAAACAGGGTGCGGTATACGCCTGTGTACTACATCAACAACTTTGGTAAGCGGCTGGACGATCAGCGCCGTATCAGTGCCATGCGCGAATTTTTGCGCTGTATAAATGACGCTGCATAGCTATCCAGAAGGGCAGGGGAGTGTCCTGCCTTTGGTGGCATCAAAGGCCGCGCGCCTGCGGCGCAGAATAAGCTGGCTGCGCTGACGCGCTGCCTGCGTTATTCCGGCGCGAGGTTGTCTGAAGTTCCTGTCTTTTGGTTAGCTGATTACTATTCTTCATTCTCCTGCTGGCGATGGTCTTTATTATTCTGCCGCTGATATGGATATTATCCTTTCTTTTCCGGGCGTCGTCCCTGAAGGGACACGGCTGTCGTGAACGGAGCCGGTAAACCGTCTCCGCCCTTCGGGCGTCCATCCTGACGCAAATTAAAATTCACGCTTGCTGCATCCAGAATGGATGCGCCGCTTTCACCGTGGCGGTAATAAATTACCTCCACTCTGAAGCCCGTAACGGTAATTCGTCTTACGCCGATTTTCCGTTACGGGATGTGTGCATTCTCCTGGTGTGACTATCGCCCGATTTCATCAGTTCGCGGAGGGCTGCTTTTAGCATCAGCCAGTAAGGAAATAAAGGGGTATATAAACGCTGCGCGCCCCTTTATTTCCTTACTGTCAGCTGCTCATTGCCCTTCGCCGCTCAGTGATGAAGTCGAACGATGTAATAACCCAATGAGGAGAAAACCAGAATGCACACATTAAACGTCAAAACCGCCACTCGTGAATCAGCCGAACAATTTAAAGTCGATGAACGACAGCGCTATTGTGTTACAGATGGCGATGAACGTCTTGATTTTATTCCTGCGCTCTGTTTTACGCCTTCTGCTGATAATATGATTGCCAGCTGGTTACGTCAGCATTCAGATTATGATGGTGGTTTCTGGAGTTACTGGATTATTCCGCAGGGCACCGGAGGAAACGTGGCTCCGAACTGTGTCAGATTCACAACCGCGCAAACAGGATATATCGCACCGGAAGGAGAACAGCGCTATAACATGGTTATTCCCGGTAATTACTTTGAAGCAGAGGTCAGTGCCGATGCTGCCGGAATTATTGCGACCCTGATGATCATGAACTGGTTGTCCTGGCAGGTTGCAGATATGGGGCCTGAATATTCGAAAGTCTGTAAACACCTCGTCGCTCGTCAGGATGCACTGAAAGACTACATCAGTATCATAAAACACCCTGAAGCAGATTTAATTTATCGGGCTATTGATTGACGACATAAATACTGGATGAATAAAAAGACCTCCTGTTGAGGTCTTTTTACTGTTTTGCAAGAGTCTGCGCTGCATTTTTATTATTCTTTATCGCCCGATATGTTGCCTCAATTTTTCTGGCATAGACATATCTTCTCTGCGCCTGTTCTTCTGTTTTCCTGAAACCTGCATTATAAGCGCCCACGGCCTGCCAGCTGACTCCCCACTTTTTGAATGCAATTGCAAGATAGTAAGCCCCGGTGTAGATATTCATACATGGATCGGAAATAAGGTGCTCCGGTTTTATTCCATAACGAGCCAGTTCGTTAAAGTGCTGGGAGTCCACCTGCATAAGTCCGGAGCCAAAGCCCGAAACAGGATTGTAGCCTTTAACGTCTGTGCGGAAGTTCGATTCATTCCAGGAGATTGCCCGAAGCAGATCTGGATCTATATGATAATCCCTTCCTGCCAGATCAAAACAATCAGCAGCGTTCAACATTCCAGAAAAAGCCAACATTAAAAACGTAAGAGCAATCCGTTTCATTTCTTCCCTCCGGGCACCATGCCGGAAATACGTTAACCCATCCCATGCCCAGACTCAACTAATATGCACTCCTCACCACCAAAAGCACCACACCCCACGCAAAATTAAAATTTCGCTGATTGGGTATTTAAATCATGCAGTTAGAGAAAAAGTAATGTGAATTAATTTATTTTAATGTGTGTAAACGACTCGGTAGTGAGTTTTATTAGACTCGGTAAAAACTCTGCTCAGAGTCATTTGTGACTATTTTTAATAAATCCATTGAGTTATGAGTACGGCGAGTCTATATTCGAGTCGTGTATTTTTACAGTGTGTGTCGGCATGCAAGTCGTCTGTTTTCTGGCAGAGAGTCTGTGCCGAGTCGTGCATTTTTAGCTTTTCAAAATATTCTGTTGTACAGGAGTTTTGGAAATATAAATAAGGAGAAAATTATGGCCAGAGTTCAGGTCTATGTAAGCGATGAAGTTTCAGAGAAAATAAGAGTAATCGCTGAAAAACGTCGCGCTGAAGGAGCGAGAGATAAAGATGTAAGTTTTTCAAGCATTGCATCAATGCTGGTCGAACTTGGTCTTAGGGTCTATGAAGCGCAAATGGAAAGAAAAGAGTCTTCCTTTAATCAGGCGCTCTATAATAAAACTATCCTTGAAAATGTAATGAAAACTCAATTTATTGTCAGCAAGCTGCTGGCGATGGAGTCGCTGAGTCCACATCTCGCAGGAAATGAAAAATTTGATTTCAGGGATATGGTTACGTGTATACGTGAAGATGTGCAACAGATTGTTGAAAAATTCTTCCCACAGGAGGAAGAGTCTCAAGATAATTAGCTGAAAAAGTTTGATAAATAGGAGTTGGATCTGCTGTTTTTGAGTGACTTTGGCGTCAGTAATTGATATATTTTATGCAGACATAAGTAAAATTTGAAGCCCGCCATTCAATTTGGTGGGTCGCCGGTACACCGGGCTAGACCCCCGGGTGTACCGACTATACACAGAAACCTTTCAAGGAGGCTTCAATGCACCCGCGCGATCCTAGAGATCTCTCCCAATCAAGTCAATCATTAGATGATATTGTGAAGCGTTTTGATGCGCTCTATAAGTACTCACCTTTGCCTTTTTGCATTCGAGATCAATCCAGAAACACCATATATAAAAATGATTCATATTTAGATTTCTTCCACCCATTATCTAAGTGTTTTTCGGGTGTCAGTTTTGATCCTGATGAAGTAGAGCTTGATTTGTCGACAATTGAGTTGGAGGCCTTTGTTATGGGGCCAGATACAGCTATTTGTAGGACTTTTAATTTTAATGGTGAATTTTATCAGTTACGTGTTGAAATTCGCATGGTAAGTAATGAGTTATATGCTTTTTGGTTTGTTAATTACTTCCCGGATTATCAAGCATTATTCAATGCCACGAATAGGAGTAAAAGTGATGAGTTTGATTTTGATATTTTCCTTTCGGGGTTGACAAATAAGAAAATGATTACGTTGTGTTTTTCTATTCTTGGTTTTCAACTTCATACAATGGCGCAATATTTAGGTGTTTCTGAAAAAGCAATTTCAAGCAGACTTTCTAGTGTGAAGAATGAACTTGCAAAATATTTTACTGATTATGATGACTTCAGATTCTACTGCATGAGAATGGACGTATACAGAAAGGTGAGAATGATTGTCCTTAAAGTTTTGAATGTTAAATTTATGTAAAAAATATAGTGGAATTTTTCGCGTATTGAATAAATTGTATTCAATGTGTCACTATCCTGACGCAGGAATATGTTGAGAGGGAAAACATGATTAGACGTCACAGGCTTCGTGGCCCAACGGTAACTATGTCGATCTACCTTGACCCACAAACCGATCTTCTTATTTTGAAGGCGAAGGACAGAAGTGGTCGTTCTAAATCAGCTGAAGCGCTGATTCGGTTACGTGACCACCTGGAAAAATTCCCTGATTTCTATAACTCTGAAATGGCGGAGGTGATCCCAAACAATCTTGAACCCAAGTCACAAAACTAGTTTTTTAGGATTTTTATTTCAATAAATCTATCCGGTGTAATTAAAGGATTAATGAATATGACTGATGTGTCTGTTATTAACGCTGTATCCGCGACCCCTGCAAAGAAAAAATTCAGCAAAGTCGCGTTACTCAAAGCGCTGAAGTTTGCCCTGCCTGTCGCAGCCCTTGCTGCGTTTTTCCCCGAAACGGTTCTGGCCTCGACTGCGGGTAAAGATCTGATGTCCAGCGGCGATGCAACCGTTAAAGGTACATTTGGTAAAGATTCCAGCGTGGTTAAGTGGGTTATTCTTGCCGAAGTCCTGGTAGGGGCCGTGATGTATATGACGACCAAGAACCTCAAGTTCCTGGCGGGCTTTGCGATCCTGTCCGTATTCGTCACGGTAGGTATGTCTGTCGCAGGATACTGATATCCAGCGACAGCCGTTCAGAGCCACTTCCGACTATTAAATTCCGGTTTAATTCTGAATGCCCTTCACGAGCATTCACGGGAGGGCTTTGCCTGTAATCCGGCTGGCAGGTATTTCCATACTGCCAGCTGTACCGGAGACGGAAAATATATGGCAGATGAATCTCTCAAAAAATATCGCTTTCCCGAAACCCTGACGAATCAGAGCCGCTGGTTTGGCCTTCCTGTGGATGAACTTATTCCGGCCATTGTCTGCCTGGGGTGGGGATTCTGGACCCAGCATTATATTCCCGGAATTATCGCTGCCGTACTGGCCTATCTCGGAATTAAAAAGCTCAAGAAAGGGCGGGGCAGTTCATGGCTGCGGGACCTGGTCTACTGGTATATGCCGACCTCACTGCTGAGGGGGATTTTTCATGATGTACCCGACTCATGCTACCGCCAGTGGATTAAATAGACAGGAATAATCAGATGGAACACGGAGCACGATTAAGTACACAGCGGGTTATTGCCATCGGCTTTATTGCCATGGGGGTGGTTATTCTGGGAAGTATCACCACCAATGTTATTCAGGCCGTCAACAACTACCGCCTTCAGAATGAGCAGAAGTCTATCGTCACGCCAATGCTTTTCAACGCGCCGTTTGCCGTGTCGCAGAACCAGGCGGATGCCTCCTACCTGCAGCAGATGGCCTTGTCGCTTATCGCCCTTCGCCTGAATGTTACCCCGGAAACCGTTGATGCCTCTCATGAGCAGCTGCTGGCCTATGTCAAACCCGCAGCGCAGAACGAGCTGAAAATCCGGCTTGCTGAGGATGCGAAGCGCATTAAGGACAACAACGTTAACTCGTCTTTCTATATGACCAGCGTGAAGGTTTATCCGGCAAGCAGCCGCGTGGACGTGCGGGGCCAGCTGAAGACCTGGATAGGCGACTCGAAACCGTATCCCGAGCTGAAACAGTACGTTCTCAAGTTCGAGCGTGAGGACGGCATCAGCTGGCTCAGTCACTTCGGAGAAATCACCGATGAACAAAAATAGTCGCCGTGCGCTGCTGGCGTTGCTGATGCTCGCTTCCGGTCAGACGGTCGCCGCACCCGCTGCGCTTTCTGCCACGATTGTTCCGCTGACGAACGGCGGACAGGCCAGTATCGCGGTCAGCAACACCGACCCGAACCTTTTTACGGTCGCAGGTGACCGCGTGACGGCCCTGACCAGCCTCGACGGTGAGCTGACGCGGCAGGAGCAGACGGCAAGCGGCGGTGTGATTGTCAGCACCCTCAACAAAAAGCCCTTCACGTTCATTCTGGAAACCGAACGCGGCCTCAACTTCTCGGTACAGGCCGTGCCGCGAGCGGGCGCGGGGCGAACCATCCAGCTGGTTAGCGAGCTGTCCGGCACGGGCGAAGCGGCGCGCACCTGGGAAGAGTCTTCCCCCTACGAGGCCACGCTGGTTTCCCTGAGCCAGCATCTGCTGGGCGGGCAGCTTCCGTCCGGCTGGCAGGCTATCCCCGTTACGCATGAAGCCCTCAACGCTCCCGCCGGACTTTCTGCAGTCCCCGAGCGCGTCTGGGTGGGTAATCACCTTAAGGTGGTGCGCTATCGCGTCACCAACAATACCGGGATGGCCCGCAACATCGCGGAAAGCGACTTCTGGCAGAGCGGCATTCGCGGCGTGCTGTTTGGTGAAGCCTCGCGTCAGCTGATGGCGGGAGGTGCCCTGCAGGTCTTCATTATCAGCAGCGGAGGTGCGGCTGATGGCCAGCATTAATTCAGTGGTGAAGCGCAAGCAGTTTATCTGGCTGGGTATCGTGCTGGCGACCGTGGGCGTGGTGGGCGGCGGCGGCTGGTATCTGGCGGATGCACGCTACGAGGGCAGCAGCGATGCGGCAGCCGCCGGCGAGCCTGCACCCGATATGACCGGGGTGGTGGACAGTACCTTTGACCAGAAGGTACAGCAGCATGCCACGACCGAGATGCAGGCTACAGCCTCCGAAATGCAGAAGCAGTATGCCGAAATGCGCCGCGAGCTTGAGCTGCTCAGCAAGGGACAGGCAGGCTACCAGCACCAGATTGACAAACTCAGTCAGGATAACGCGGCGCTTTCCGCTCAGGTCAGCGCGCTGGGGGCGAAACCCGTCACCTCATCGGGCGAGCCTGCCCCGCAGCCGCCAGTGCCTGCGCCGGGGCCTGAAGGTGAGCCGCAGCCGACCGGTTTCCCGCCGCAGACGGGGGCCGTCCCGCCGCCGACCGCGTTCTATCCGGGTAACGGCGTCACGCCGCCGGCGCAGGTACAGTACCAGCCCATTCCCGTACCCAACCAGCTGCGCCGGCAGTCTTTTGCCCGCAGCGACGAGAGCAAAGGTCCGTCCCTGCCGTACATCCCGTCGGGCAGCTTCGCCAAATCGATGCTGATTGAGGGGGCTGATGCCAACGCCTCCGTAACCGGTAACGAGTCCACGGTGCCGATGCAGCTGCGCATTACGGGCAGGGTGGAAATGCCCAACAGCAAAAGCTACGACCTGACCGGCTGCTTCATTGGGCTTGAGGCCTGGGGCGACGTGTCCAGCGAACGCGCCATCGTACGCACCCGCAACATCAGCTGCCTGAAGCACGGCGTCACCATCGACCAGCCCATTGCCGGACACGTGAGCTTCCGGGGTAAAAACGGCATCAAGGGCGAAGTGGTGATGCGAAACGGCAAAATCCTCGGCTGGGCATGGGGTGCGGGTTTTGTTGACGGCATCGGTCAGGGGGTGCAGACCGCGTCCCAGCCTTCGGTCGGACTCGGCGCCACGGCATCCCTCGGCGCGGGTGACGTGATGAAGATGGGGATTGGCGGAGGCGCCTCCAAAGCCGCCCAGACCCTCAGCGACTACTACATCAAACGCGCAGAGCAGTACCACCCCGTCATTCCTATTGGGGCGGGTAACGAAGTGACCGTTGTCTTTCAGGACGGTTTTCAGCTGAAAACCATTGAAGAGCTGGCGCACGAGAATGACAGAAGCAAAGCGGAGGGCAGCGACCGCAGTCCGGTTCCGCCGCCGTCAGTCCCGCAGGGCGGCATGAACGGGTTCAGTACCGACCAGATGCTCAACCAGCTGGGCAGGCTTAACCAGAGCCAGTTTATGCCGAAGGCCGACTCACAATAACCCCACGTAAAGGAACCGCAAATGAACAAGACAGTGCCTGTTGCGCTCACGCTGGCCAGTCTCCTGACGCTGTCGGGATGTGCCGGTACAACGAGCGATTTTGAGTGTAACGCGACGACATCCGACACCTGCATGACCATCGAGCAGGCCAATGAGAAAGCCAAACGACTGGAGGAGGCCAGCACGGTAAAGCCGGGTGCGACATCGCTGCCACGCCTGGCTGAGGGTAATTTCCGGACCCGGTCCGTGCAGCCCCTCACGCTGGCGGCTGAACCGGTGCATGCCATCGCATCCAGAAATACACCGCTGACGGGCGCGCCAACTCTCCCCCGCCCGCAGCCGCACTCAGCCTCACGGGCGCCGCTCTCCACGGTCACGCCGGTTATTGCGCCGCCGCCAGGGCGCGAGTCCATCGTGGACCCGAGGCCGCTTCGCGTCGGTGAAAAGACGGCCGGGCTGTGGATCGCGCCCTATATCGATACGCAGGACGTTTATCACCAGCCGACGCGGGTGTTTTTTGTTGTGAAACCCTCAGCGTGGGGAACCCCGCGCGTTAACTGAAACCTGAACCGCCACCGCGTGTGGCGCCCATTTTAACAATCCGTCGTTATCACGCGTGCCCTGAAACGTGAAAAGGGATGGGCGGTAGCGTGTCCGGACAGTGTGAGCAGGGAGCGTTGATGGCAGACGAACTCGATCTCCTGCAGGAGCAGGACGAATTGCTGAACCAGCTTCATATACAGGCCGCGAGGCAGCGGTCCTGCCTCGCGGGCAAAAGCCGTAAACGGTGCGAATGCTGTGGCAATCGCATCCCCCTCAGGCGGCAGCAGGCCATCCCGGGCGTACGTACCTGTACGGAATGCCAGCGGGTTCTGGAAATACGACAAAAACAGTATCTGAGGTGACCGATGGGAAGAAGAAAAACCAATGTGATGGTCGTAGGGAAAACCGGTAGCGGTAAGACAGCCATCAGCGTTGAGGTTATGCGGACCTTTTTATCAGAACGACAACTCCGCGACTGGCGTGAATTACGCAAAGACATTCAGAACGATGGCAAAAAACCAGGAGACGAACATCATGACAACCAGGGATAACGGTGGTCCGGGGAAAACCCGTCACCTTAACGATATTACGGCCTGCTGCGAGGCGCAGGGGATGCGTGTCATCTGTGTTAATGCTGCAGAGCGTGACTTCTGGCTTTCAGCGTCTCAGCAGAGCGCTCCCGCCCTCGACGGGAAGGCTGGGATTTCTCAACACATAATGCAACGCCAGCGTGGGCACTGTCTGTTCCTGGGTAAAGCAGGCTCAGGTATGAGCGTAACAAAACAGCAGATGACCCGGTTTTTCCTGGCGAAGTCTGACGTCAGCCGGATTAAAGCGCTGTACAGCGGAGAGGACGGGGAGAGGCTGGCGGAGGCTATCAGACACAACTGCAGCGTCTGGTTTCCGCTGAATCCCGGAGGTAACGGGAATGATGCTTAAGCTTCTGTCCGTCCTGCTGTATTGCCTTAGATGGCTTGCCTGGGCTTTTCATTATCTGATTATCTGGCCTGCCGCCACGCTGATGCTGCTGGTTGCCATGCTTTTGTGGATGGAGAACACCACACCCGGAGAAGCTATGGCGCAGGAGATTATGTCCGTCACGCATAACGTCAGCAGTGGTGAGTTCCGTATTGCAGCCTGCCGCGATGAACCTTTACAACCCGTTATACCGGCTACCCCGCCGGACAAGCCTGTGCAGATTTTTGCAGGTGGTCCTTCTGCCGTTTGCCAGGACAGAGGCAGCGACATCATCGATGCTAAAGGATATGCCGCTCATGTTGACGGGGCGCTGAGTCCGCTTAAGTTGCTGTGGATTGTGATGGCCATTGTGTTTTCAGGGGCGGCGCTGCTTATGGGATGCCGTCCGTATTTCTGCCTGTACGGTCAGATGCGCTCAGCGCGTTTTCGCTACGGTATCCCTGCCAGCCGCCCGGCCCCTGCGACGGAAACGGTAAAAACGGCCGACAATAAAAAGGAGGATAACCGTGAGTAATCCACTGGATACCGTCACCCGCACGGTCAACTCGCTACTGACGGCGCTGAAGATGCCCGATGCGTCCTCTGAGGCGAACGATGTCCTCGGGCAGATGCGCTTCCCGCAGTTCAGCCGTGTGCTGCCGTACCGCGACTACGATGCGGAAACCGGCCTCTTCATGAACGAGAAGACGATGGGCTTTATGCTGGAGGCGCAGCCCATCAACGGCGCCAACGAAACTATCGTGTCGTCGCTGGAAAACCTGATGCGCACCAAGCTGCCCCGCGAGGTGCCGGTGGCCGTTCACCTGGTGTCCAGCCATCTGGTGGGTCAGGATATCGAGTATGGCCTGCGCGAGCTCTCATGGACGGGGGAAAAGGCCGATACGTTCAACGCCATCACCCGCGCCTACTATCTCAGGGCCGCAGAAGAAGGGTTCCCGCTGCCCGATCACCTCAACCTGCCGCTGACCCTGCGTAACTACCGGGTGTACATCTCCTGCTGCGTCCCCCGTAAGCGCGGAAGTAAGGCCAGCGTGATGGAGATGGAAAACCAGGTCAAAATCATCCGCGCCTCGCTGCAGGGGGCGCAGATAGCCACCCGCAGCGTGGACGCGGATGCCTTCATCCGCATTGCGGGCGAAATGATTAACCACAACCCGGATGCGTTGTATCCCACCGAACGGGAACTGGACCCGCTCAAGGATCTGAACTACCAGTGCGTGGACGATACCTTTGACCTGAAGGTGAAGGCCGACTACATGACGCTGGGGCTGCGCGGTAACGGTCGCAACAGCACCGCGCGCATCATGAATTTTCAGCTGACCAAAAATCCGGAGCTGGCCTTCCTCTGGAATATGGCCGACAACTACAGCAACCTTCTCAACCCGGAACTGTCCGTTTCGTGTCCGTTTATCCTGACGCTGGTCCTTAGCGTGGAAGACCAGGTGAAGGCGCAGAACGAGGCCAACCTGAAGTTCATGGATCTTGAGAAGAAGTCCAAGACCAGCTACGCCAAGTTCTTCCCGGGCGTGGCGCAGGAGGCAAAAGAGTGGGGCGATCTGCGCCAGCGCCTGTCGTCCGGGCAGTCCTCGCTGGTGAGCTATTTTCTGAACGTGACCCTCTTCTGCCGCGATGACCAGGAAACTGCGCTGAAGGTCGAGCAGGACGTGCTGAACAGCTTCCGTAAAAATGGCTTCGAGCTGATTTCCCCACGCTTTAACCATATGCGCAATTTTCTCGTGAATCTGCCGTTTATGGCGGGCGGCGGCCTCTTTAAGCAGCTGCGCGAGTCCGGCGTGCTGCAGCGCGCCGAAAGCTTTAATGTCGCCAATCTGATGCCGGTGGTGGCGGACAGCCCGCTGGCCACTTCCGGCCTGCTGGCACCGACCTACCGCAACCAGCTGGCGTTTATCGACCTGTTCAGCCGCGGCATGGGTAACACCAACTTCAATATGGCGGTGTGCGGCACCTCCGGCGCGGGGAAAACCGGGCTTATCCAGCCCCTGATACGCAGTGTCATCGACTCCGGCGGCTTCGCCGTGGTGTTCGACATGGGCGACGGCTACAAGTCACTTTGCGAGAACATGGGCGGGGTCTACCTCGACGGCGAGACGCTGAAGTTTAACCCGTTCGCTAACGTCACCGACGATACCATCGATGAGATGGCCGAACGCCTGCGGGACCAGCTGTCCGTGATGGCCAGCCCCAACGGCAACCTGGACGAGGTGCACGAAGGTCTGCTGCTCAAGGCGGTGAAGGCCACCTGGCTTACGAAGAAAAACCAGGCGCGCATTGACGACGTGGTGGACTACCTGATGATGGCCCGCGACAGCGAGGAGTACAGCGGATCGCCAACCATCCGCAGCCGCCTCGATGAGATGGTGGTGTTGCTGACCCAGTACACCCGCGACGGGGTGTACGGCAGTTACTTCAACTCCGACGAACCGTCCCTGAAGGACGAAGCCCGGATGGTGGTGCTTGAGCTCGGCGGACTGGAGGACAGGCCGTCCCTTCTGGTGGCGGTGATGTTCTCGCTCATTCTCTACATTGAGAACCGCATGTACCGCACGCCGCGCAGCCTGAAGAAGCTCAACGTGATAGACGAAGGCTGGCGCCTGCTGGACTTCAAAAATAACAAGGTCGGGGCGTTTATCGAGAAGGGCTACCGTACCGCCCGTCGCCATACCGGTTCGTACATCACCATTACGCAGAACATCGTCGACTTTGACTCGGAAACGGCTTCCAGCGCCGCCCGCGCGGCATGGGGTAACTCGTCCTACAAAATTATCCTCAAGCAGTCGGCTAAAGAGTTCGCCAAGTACAACCAGCTGTACCCGGACCAGTATTCGCAGCTGCAGCGCGACATGATTAAGGGTTTTGGCAGCGCGAAGGACAACTGGTTCAGCAGCTTTATGCTGTCGGTTGAGCACCTGACGTCCTGGCACCGCCTGTTCGTCGATCCGCTCAGCCGGGCAATGTACTCCTCGGACGGTCCGGACTTTGAGTTTTTGCAGCAGCGACGCCGGGAGGGGCTGAGTATTCACGAAGCCGTCTGGGAGCTGGCGTGGAAAAAATCCGGGCCGGAAATGGCCGCGCTGGAGCGCTGGCTTCACGAGCATGAAGGGAAGACCATCTCATGAAAAAACACGTACTCATTAACGCCGCGCTGATTGCCGGCACGCTGGCTGCGAGCGCAGGCGTCAGCTGGCTGGTCTGCCAGCTTAACCGTCCTGTGGTTGTGGCCTTCAACATGAAATCCACGGTGGATGCCTTCTTTGACAGCGCCGGTCGCCGTTCGCTGGACGAGGCGCAGACAAAAGCACTCTCAGACCGCTTTAACGCGTCACTGGAGGCCAGCCTCCGGGACTGGCAGATCCGCCATCGTGCCCTCATCCTTGTCGCACCTGCCGTGGTGCAGGGGGCGCCGGATATCACGCGTGAAATCCAGACTGACGTGGCCCGCCGGATGAAGGAGGGGGCGTGATGCGCGCCCTTGCCCTGGGCCTGACGCTGCTGACCGGCAGCGTGACGGCCGCTGACCTCGGGACGTGGGGCGATCTCTGGCCGGTGGCGGAGCCGGATATGCTGACCGTTATCGAAAGCCGGCTGCAGACGCTGGCGCAGTCCGGCGAGATGGACAAAAAGATGGCGGAGTTTAAGGCGCGCGTGGTGCGCAACAGCCAGCGCCCGCCTGCCGTTGAGGGAATAACCCGCGCGGTGCGCTACGAGCGGCGCTGGTTTGATCCGAGCGTGCGGGTGGACAAGGCGCTTGCCGACGACAAGGGCAACGTGTTTGCTCAGGCGGGGCAGGTCTTTAATCCGCTTGATGTGGTGCCGTTTAACGAAACGCTGCTGTTTATCAACGGCGACGATGCGGATCAGCTCGCGTGGGTACAGCGACAGAAGCCTGACACCCTGATCACCCGCATCATTCTGGTGCAGGGCAATATTCCGCAGACGTCGGAGAAGCTCGACAGCCGCATTTTCTTCGACCAGAACGGGGTGCTGACCACCCGGTTCGGCATAAGCCAGGTACCGGCACGGGTAACGGCGGCACCCAGCGGAAAGCGCCTGCAGGTGGAAATCATTCCGCCCGATATGGCGCAGCATGACGCAGGAGGTGTCCGGTGAAAATGCTGACCGTCTCTCTGTTCGGACTGCTTCTGTGGGGTAACAGCCACATGGCGGCGGCGGACGCCGCCTGCGAAGGGCGCTTCGTCAATCCGATCACCGATATCTGCTGGCGCTGCATGTTTCCCCTGTCGCTCGGCAGCACAAAAGTCACGGGCGGGGATTTACCGGACACGTCCAATCCCGGTAGCCCGATACAGTTTTGTCCCATGCCACCCCCGGTATTTCAGCGCGTCGGCCTGGCAATAGGGTACTGGGAGCCGATGGCCATGACCGATGTGGCGCGTTCTCCAGGCTGCATGGTGAACCTCGGCGGATTTACCGTTAATCTCGGGAAAATGGGGATGGGCACCGCCAAAAAAGATGACAAACAGGTCAATGGCGCGTTCTACCATGTGCACTGGTACAAATATCCGCTGACGTACTGGCTCAATATCATCACCTCTCTCGGGTGCCTGCAGGGCGGGGACCTGGATATCGGATACCTGTCTGAAATCGACCCAACATGGGGGGACAGCGCCCTGACCTCCATTCTGAATCCGGAGGCGGTCATTTTTGCCAACCCCATCGCGCAGGGCGCATGTGCGGCCGACGCGATAGCCAGTGCGGTAAATAAGCCTCTCGACCCGCTGTTCTGGTGCGCTGGCTCGCAGGGCTCGATGTATCCCTTTAACGGCTGGGTGAGCAATGAGTCCAGCCCCCTGCAGTCTTCCGTTCTGGTCAGTGAGCGCATGGCGTTCAAGCTTCACCGACAGGGCCAGATACTGGAGAGCGTGGGGGCGGACCGCGCGGTCTGCTTCGAATACCCGTCTCCCATTATCCCGAAAGAGCGCTGGCGCTATCAGATGGTGAACATGTTCCCGGATGCGGCGCAGTGCCATCCCTTCGGCCGCACCGTCATGCGCTGGGAAACGGGGCGTAACCCGCCGAACACGAAGAAAAACTACGGCTATCTGCTCTGGCGCAAGCGCAACTGCGTCTTCCTCTGAGAAAAAGGAAACTTCCATGAAAACTCTGTCCAGTCTGACGGCGGCGCTGCTGCTGTCAGCATACTGTTGCACTGCGCTGGCGTCAGGAGCTGATGAGGCGAACAGCGAGTTTATTCGTCAGCAGGAGTCTTTCAGCCAGCAGCTGAGGGGGCAGGACAACGCGCCGCTGCGCCAGATTCTGGAGCAGCAGGTGCGCCAGAACCCTCTTTCAGCAGACGACGCGCGATTTATTGGGGAGCTGAAACAGCGCCAGCGCGAGAACCTGCAGGATAAACCGACGCACGGCGCTCTCTATTTCGTCTCCTTTGCCATCCCGCAGGCGGGGCTTAAGCGCATGCTGACCGAGGCGCGCCGCTACGATATTCCCGCCACCCTGCGGGGCATGGTCAACAACGACATGAAAACGACGGCAACCGCCGTGATGGCGCTTGTTCAGGACGGTTCAGCCAGCGGTGTTGCCATCGATCCCACCCGCTTTCGTGAGTACGGGATCACCAGCGTGCCGTCCCTGGTGGTGTACTGCGAGGCGGGCCACGACGTGATTCGCGGCAATCTTCATCTGAAGCAGGCGCTGGAAAAGGTGGTGGAGAAGGGCGAGTGCAGGGATGAGGCGCAACAGCTGCTTAGTAAAGGAGAGGCCCGATGAAAAGAGCAATACTGATGCCGGTGCTGGCCATTGCCACCACGATGGCGGGCGTAAATGCATTTGCCGATGCTGACGCGCAGTACAGAGCGGGGGCTGATTTTGCCCGTCAGGTACAGGGGCAGGGGGAGAGCAGCCTGAAAAACTTTAACCCCTCAGCGTCTATCCCCAACTATACCGCCTCGCCCGGTGAGAAGAAGTACTATGGCGGCGTGACGGCGACCGGTGATGGTGCGCTGAAAGCGGACGGTACCACGGGCTGGACTACTAATGAGGCCACAAAGGCCGTCACCGACTCGTTTGTTAACAACCCGAAGGAGCCCATTTCACCCGACGCGCCGTTTATTAAGGCCAGCCAGGATGTCCAGTCCCGCGCCGATACCATCATCGGCAAAACGGGGCAGACGCAGTGCGAAGCGCAGAACATCAGCCGCAGCGAGTTCACCAACTATACCTGTGAGCGCGACCTGCTGGTTGAGCAGGCCTGTACGCGCACGGCCAGCATTACCGGCCACTACGAAAACACCACGGTGACGCGCACCTACACGGTGCCCAACAGCGACTTTACCTATACATACGACGGCAACAAGACGGTGAACTTCAGCTTCCGTGCGCCTGCAACCGGTACCGTGCTGAGCGCGTCGGTTGCCGTCCATTTTAATGACAAAAATATGTACTACGGCTTCTCGTGGTGGGGCGTAAATGCGGATTCTGTGGCTAAAAGGGATAACGGATGGGCGCTGCCCGGTGCCGCGGGGGCTGCGCTGACCGCCGGACTGTACTCTCCACAGGGGGCAATGCTCAACAAAAACTGCCTGAGCGGTAAACAATCCCGCTGTCGGGAATATGCTCAGAAGACGCTGTCCTGGATGCAGGGCGGTACGCAGGCCTGGATGACCGCCACCCTGACCATGCAGGTGACGGACAAAAAATGGGTGCCGGACGTGGTCTGGAACGAATCCTGCCCGTTCAGCAAGAGCGAAGGTACGCTCAAAAAGACCGAATGTATTGAGCCGGGGAGCACAAAAACGGTGGTGGTTGACGGCGTGTCATACCCGGTCACGCAGGCTTGCTGGAAGTACAAAGACACGTATATGACCCAGGCTGCTGACAATGGCACCTGCAAAACCTACATGAACAATCCGGCCTGTACGCTTGCCTCACGCACCTGCGCCTTCACGGCAGAAGACGGCAGCGGCTGCCTGCATGAATACGCGACGTACTCCTGTGAAACACGTACTTCCGGTCAGGTGATGATATGCGGCGGCGACACCTTCTGTCTTGATGGTGACTGTGAGCGGGCGCAGAACGGTAAAAATAACGATTTTGCACCTGTCGTTTCGGCACTCGCCGCGCTGGCCGCTGCAGGTAAGGACGTGGCCGCCATTAACAGCGTTAACGTACGCGCCTTTACCGGCAGCGCGAAGTTCTGCAAGAAGTTTGCGGCAGGATTCAGCAACTGCTGTAAAGACGGCGGCTGGGGCCAGGACGTCGGGCTTGCCAGGTGCAGCAGCGAGGAGAAAGCGCTGGGCAAGGCTAAAGAGAATAAGCTCACGGTCAGTATCGGTGAGTTCTGTTCAAAAAAAGTGCTCGGCGTCTGTCTCGAGAAGAAGCGCAGCTACTGTCAGTTTGACTCCAAGCTGGCTCAGATTGTGCAGCAGCAGGGACGTAACGGTCAGCTTCACATCGGCTTTGGCAAGGCCAGCAGCCCGGACTGTCGCGGCATCACCCAGACCGAGCTGCAGCAAATTAATTTTGAAGCGCTCGACTTCTCGAACTTTTTCGACGATCTGCAAAAGAACAAGAAAATCCCGGATAACGACACCCTGACGAAGCGCGTCCGAGAGGAAATCGCCGCGCAGCTGAAGAACAAACAGTAAGCCACTCATCACTCACTCAGGACTCTCCATCATGAAAATTAAAAGATTTACTGGACGCCTTATCATCAGCCTGATTGTCGCCTCACCGGTGCTTTACTGGTGTGGGAATATCGTTGATGAAACATCGCGCATCGATGTGTTTTTTATGGCACTGATGGTTGTGCTTTTCGTGGTGGGAGTTCTGCTGGCGTGGCTGTTAAACCCGCTTTTTAAACGATAACCGACCTGCTTCGGGATAAGGAAGGTTCCAGTGAAAAAGAGAATGACAGCGTTAGCGCTGCTGCTTCTTGGCTGCGTTTTTTCCGCCACAGGAAAAGATGCAGGCTGGCAGTGGTACAACGAATCGCACAGAACGCCGGAGGATGACAAATCCTCTTCAGCACAACCTCAGCAGTCCTCGCCGGACATCATGGAGAAGCTTGCCACGCTCCAGCAGGCCACGAAGCGGGCCATGTACGAGGCCATTCTGTATCCGGGCGTGGAGAACTTTACCCGCTACTTCCGCCTGCAGAACTACTGGACGCAGCAGGCCGGGCTGTTCTCGATGAGCGCCAAAAAAGCCATGCTCGAGCACCCCGAACTGGACTACAACCTGCAGCACAGCCACTACAACGGTACCGTGCGCAACCAGCTGGCGGCGGACTTTGCCGACCAGCGCCGCGCCATTGAAACGCTGGCTCAGCACTATGGCGTGATGTTCTTCTACCGTGGACAGGACCCGATCGACGGCCAGCTGGTTCAGGTCATTAAAAACTTCCGCGAGACGTATCACCTCAGCGTCATTCCGGTCTCCGTGGACGGTATCGTGAATCCACTCCTGCCGGATACCCGAATGGACGGTGGACAGGCCAGCCGGCTGGGTATTCGTTACTTCCCGGCGCTGATGCTGGCCGATCCTAAAAGCGGGACGGTCAAACCCGTCTCGTATGGCTTTATCAGCCAGGATGACCTGGCGAAGCAGTTCCTCAACGTTTCCACAGATTTTGCCCCCAACTTTTAATACAGGGAGAGTTCGCATGCGCAAATTCCGTTTTCGCCTGCCTGAGTTCGACGTGCCCGGATTATGGGTGCTGAGCCTCGGGATATGGTTTCACATTGTTTCCCGCCTGGTCCGGCGCGAGCCGGAGATGGCCATTCTTCTGGCGCAGATAATCGGCGTCTCGATGGCGCTCTGGGGGGGATACCGCATCATCAACCGCTGGATAGATGCCGCCCGTGAGGCCGAAAAGGCCCGTGATGCCGGAGGATGCCGACATGAACCTTAGATATACCGTGTTTACCGTAGCGCTCATGACCCTCAGTCTGGCCACACAGGCTTCCACGATGGACGAGATCAAATCATTATGGCATCCACAGGGGGCGCGAGCGTCGGGATCTCTGCCTACATCCCCGGAAGACCCTGGAGCTAAGCCACTTCCGGCGAAGCAGCCGGTCTGGTACCGCCTCAGCAACGGCAGCCTGGTCAATCTGGCCGACTGGAAGGTCGTGCTGTTTATGCAGGGACACTGCCCGTACTGCCACCAGTTTGATCCGGTCCTGAAGTCGCTGTCGGCACGGGTGGGGTTTGGGGTGATGGCCTACACCATCGACGGTCAGGGGGATGCGTCCTTTCCCGATGCGTTGCCCGCGCCGCCGGAGGTGATGAAAACCTTTTTCCCTAACCTGCCCGTGGCCACGCCAACCACCTTTCTCGTCAACGTAAACACCCTTGAAGCCCTGCCCCTGCTGCAGGGCGCAACCGACGAACAGGGCTTTATGGCCCGTATGGATACGGTCCTTCAGATGCGCGGAGTGAAATGATGATAAACCTGTTCAGACACCGCAGGCTTCTGGGCTGCATGCTTCTCGTCTGTTCAACAACCGTTAGTGCGGACGTGAACAGCGACATGAACACCTTCTTTAATAAGCTGGGCTTTGACTCCAATACCAGCCAGCCACAGGTCTGGCAGGGGCAGGCCGCTGGCTACGCCACGGGTGGCTCACTATATGCCCGTACGCAGGTGAAAACCGTTCAGCTTATCTCCATGACGCTGCCCGACATCAACGCCGGCTGCGGCGGCATCGATGCCTATCTGGGCTCCTTCAGCTTTATTAACAGCGATCAGCTGCAGCGTTTCGCCAAGCAGATTATGTCCAATGCGGCCGGATACTTCTTCGATCTGGCGCTGCAGACCACGGTACCGGAAATCAAGACCGCTAAAGACTTCCTGCAGAAGATGGCCAGCGACATTAACAGCATGAACCTCAGCTCCTGCCAGGCGGCGCAGGGGATTGTCGGCGGTCTGTTTCCGCGCACTCAGGTCTCCCAGCAGAAGGTCTGCCAGGACATTGCCGGTGAGAGCAACATGTTTGCCGACTGGGCGGCATCCCGCCAGGGCTGCACGGTGGGGGGAAGCATGGATAAGGTCCGTGATAAGGCCAGTGATAAGGATAAAGAGCGCATAACGAAGAATATCAATGTCATCTGGAATGCGCTCGGAAAGAACCGCATGTTTGACGGGAATAAAGAGCTTAAGGAGTTCATCATGACCCTGACCGGAACAATGGTCTTTGATGAGAAGGGTAATATAACCCCGCTTCCGGCAAGAACGACCGATCGCGACCTTATTCGGGCCATGATGGAGGGGGGGACTGCACGGGTGTATCACTGTAATGACAGCGATAAATGTCTGAAGGTGGTTGCCGATGCTAATGTCACGATCAGCCAGAAAAATGCACTGAAAAATCAGATAAAAGACATCCTTTCCAGCATTCAGAATAAAGCCGTTGCCGATCTAAAGTTAACCGAGAAAGAGAAGGGATTTATCACAAGTACTACCATCCCGGTCTTCAAGTACCTGGTTGATCCCCAGATGCTGGGGGTTTCTAACAGCCTCGTTTATCAGCTAACTGATTACATCGGCTACGACATTCTTCTCCAGTACATCCAGGAGCTGGTCCAGCAGGCCCGTGCAATGGTGGCAACGGGAAACTATGACCAGGCGGTTATCGACAGCATCAATAATAACCTCAACGAAGCCACGCGGCAGATAGCCTCCTTCCAGGCACAGGTGCAGGTACAGCAGGATGCGCTTTTGGTTGTTGACCGCCAGATGAGCTACATGCGCCAGCAGGTCTCGGCACGCATGCTGCAGCGCTACCAGAACAACTATCACTTTGGGGGGGCGCGCTGATGCAGGAAATCTATGTCATCGCGGGCGGCGACTGGCTGACGCAGACGCTGAATGCCATCGTCACGTTCATGTCGACGGAGAACTGGGTTGTTATTCGGCGTATTGCGACGGCTTTCTCTGTGCTGGTTGTAGCCATTTCGTGGATACGACGGCACAACATCATGGATATGCTGGGCTGGGCAGGCGTCATTGTGCTGATGTCGCTGCTGGTCAGTGTTCGCACCTCCGTACAAATAATCGATATCAGTAATCAGACAAAGGTCTATAAAGTCGATAACGTGCCCGTCGGGCTGGCACTGCCTGCATCGCTGACCACCAAAATCGGATATGCCCTTGTTCAGGGGTATGAAATGGTCTTTTCACAGCCCGACAGCATCACCTACAGCAAAACCGGCATGATATTTGGGGCGAATCTGGTTTCACGCAGTACGGACTTTTTATCACAGAACCCAGAGATAACGACGATATTCACGGACTATGTGCAGAACTGCGTGATGGGCGATATTTTCCTGAACGGAAAATATACCATGGAAGATCTAATGAACAGCGCAGACCCGTATACGCTGATTTTCTCAAAGCCGAGTCCGCTGAGGGGGGTATTCAACAACAATAATCAGTTTTTAACCTGTGAAGAAGCCGCTGCGGTAATTAAGCCAAAGCTTGCCCTGGATACTCAGACCGGAGGAAAAACATGGAGTTACTACGTGCGTCAGCTTTTTGGCGGACGTCCGAATCCTGACATTTTGTTCAGCCAGATGATCGGGGACAGCTATAACTATTTCTATGGTGCCGGTCAGAGCGCCGCGTCGATTGTCCGTCAGAATGTGACGATGAACGCTTTGCGAAATGGCATCATGAGCTATGCAGCCCGCAACGGTGACACCTCAAGCCTGCTGAATATCGCCACTACGTCATCGATGGAGAAGCAGCGGCTGGCGCATGCGACGGTCGGTCAGGTGGCATTACGCTCACTACCTATGTCTCAGACGTTGATTGTCGGTCTGACCATCGGAATATTCCCCCTGATGGTGCTGGGCGGGATGTTTAACGCCGTTACCCTTAATGTGCTGAAGGGGTACGTGCTGGCTATCATGTGGGTGCAGAGCTGGCCGCTGCTTTACGCCATCCTCAACAGCTGCATGACCTTCTATGCGAAGGCTAACGGTTCACCAGTGGTTCTCTCGGAGTTGTCGCAGGTGCAGATAAAATACTCAGACCTCGCTACCACGGCTGGCTATCTGTCCATGCTAATCCCCCCGCTTGCATGGGGAATGCTGAAGGGACTGGGGGCGGGTTTCTCAAATCTCTACAGCCATCTGGCCTCTTCCGCTATCAGCCCTGCAGCCACTGCTGCCTCTGGTGCTGTTGATGGTAACTACTCCTACGCCAACATGCAGACAGAAAATGTGAGTGGTTTTAACTGGAATACCAATAGCTCAACAGTATTTGGACAAATGAGCCAACAGTTGGCTAACGGAGCCAGTTCGACGCAAATGCGTGATGGTAGTGTAGTGACAGATTCCAGTGGTGCTACGTCACGTATTCCTATGAGTATCAACATGACTCGTCAGATTGCAACCGCACAGCAGGCAATGGCCCGCGAGGCACAAACCCAGTCAGAGAGTGCATTGCATGGATATAACAGTAGTTTGAGTAGCGCATGGAATACGCTCAGTCAGTTTGGCTCAAACCGTGGTAGCAGTGATTCAATGACCAGTGGTGCAGACAGCACTATGAGTGCTCAGGATTCTATGATGGCCAGCAGGATGCGCAGCGCAGTAGAAAGCTATGCGAAAGGGCATAATATTAGTAATGAACAGGCCACTCAAGAGTTAGCGTCAAGGAGCACCAGAGCGTCACTCGGATTGTATGGTGATGCACATGCTAAAGGAAGTATGGGGCTGAATGTGCTGGGTACCGGAGGAGGGGTAGGGTTTCAGGCAGGAGTTAAGGCGGGAGTTGATTTTTCCGATGACGATATGCACCAAGCAACAAATAGCTCTCGAGCTAGCCATGATGCTCGACATGATATGGATGCTAAAGCAACCCAGGACTTTAAGGAGGCGAGTGATTACTTTACTAGCCGTAAAGTCAGTGAATCTGGGAGCCATACGGACAATAATGCGGCTTCCCGAGCAGATCAACTTTCGGCATCGTTGAACTCAGCAAAACAGAGCTATGATCAGTACACCACAAGTCAGGCTCGTAGCCATGAATATGCTGAAATGGCGTCTCGTACAGAAAGTATGAGTGGTCAAATGAGCGAGGATCTAAATCAGCAGTTTGCCCAGTATGTCCGTAAACATGCACCTCAAGATGCAGATACATTGCTTACTAATACCAGCTCAGCAGAAATCGCAGGAAAACGTCGGGAACTGGCTTGGGGATTTGTTCAGGAGCAGGTACAACCGAGCGTTGATGCATCATATTCAGCAGCTAAAGGAAATGTTGGCCATGGTATGGGGGCCATTTCTGGTGGCGGTGGAAATAGCGATGTTATTGCCGATCACCAGTCTCATCAGGCTACTATCGAACAACGTACACAGGACAGCGGAATTCAGAATAATGTAAAAGACCAAGTTGATAATATGCTCACAACATCGAGAGAGAATATAGCCGATACTAAAGGAGGGATACGCGATGAAGAAGGCAGCATAAATCAACAGTATTCTGATCTGCAAAAACATCATAATTCAGAGCAATCTTCACAAATGAATACGTATAATAAGGAAAAGGAGTCTCAAGAACGAGTGCCGGGGGCTGACAGTCCTGAAGAACTGATGAAGAAGGCAAAAGAATATCAAGATAAACATAAGCAGTAACAGGATGCCAGAGAGGGTGCGATGAGAAATCTGCTTCAGATATTCATAGTAGTGTTGTTTCAGTCTATTGCTTGCTATCTGGCTGGATGGTTAGTTACGGAGGTGGTATTCATTGGTGCAACTGTGCTCTTATGGCAAGGATTGTTCATCTATTTGTTTTGTAAAATATCTAAGAATAAAGGCAGTGTTGAACCCTACACATACAACAGGGTGGTTTGGTATGTGATAATGTCTATATGTTCACTGGCTCCTCCTCTTGTTACTTTTTTTGTATTCATTGTGGGTACATTGATGGATTTATATAAGGTTAGCGGGTGTATAAGCATCAAAGAGTGGCTTGAAAAAAACAAAGTAGATGGCGCTCACTCTATAAATAATGACTTTGAATCCGTGGACTTTGATAATGTTAATTATAATCCGGAAAGTAATTATCCAATGGGTTGGAAGCGTTAGATTGAGTTGTAGGATTTCATAGTCAGTTTCATGGATGTGTATGGATATAATATTTAGTTTTATGGAGATAAACAATGCGAGTGTTCTATGGGATGTTGGGAGTTTTTGTTTTCCTGTCGTGTACCTTGAGTGTAAGGGCTAGCGACGACTACTACACTAACTTAAAAAAAGATGCGAATTCTGGAAACGCATTAGCTCAATATAAGCTAGGTGCAATGTATTTGGTCGTATCTGGTGATTATAAAAAAGCTTTTTATTGGACTAATAAGTCGGCGATTCAGGGTAATTCAGATGCCCAAAATAACCTAGGTTTGCTCTATTATTATGGGCAAGGTGTTGATAAAAATATAAAAAAAGCAGGCTATTGGTGGGGGAAGGCAGCAGATGCAGGGAATGCATCTGCTCAGAATGACTTGGCAATGCTTTATAAAAATGGATTATTGAAAGGTGCCCGCTGTGATAAAATAATGGATTTGCTTAACTCCTCAGCTCAAAAAGATTTTGAGTTGGCATATTTGAATATTGGAAACCTGTATTCTACAGGTGAGTGTGTTAATAGGGATATGCACGAGGCGGTGATCTGGTGGGAGAAAGCATCCATTAAAAATAACGGACAGGCTGAGTTTAATTTGGCAGGGGCTTATATGAGAGGTGATGGTGTATTCCAAGATTCTGGAATGGCAGATATCTATTTGAAAAAATCATGCTCACATGGATATGCAGGAGCGTGTGATTTACTTAAAAAATAACATTTATTATTAATAATCTCCCCGCCTTTAGTTAAATGATGTCATCCTAGTGTTTTGTAACGGATGACATTAAATCAATTGCTTTCTGAAATCATGGTCGCTATACATATAGACCAACCTCTATGAGGCTAATATGAGTTTTAATGCTAAGGATATGACCCAAGGCGGTCAGATCGCGAGCATGCGTATCCGTATGTTCAGTCAAATTGCCAATATCATCGTGTACTGTCTCGTCATTCTCTTCGGCATCATTGTCGCGATTACGCTGTCGGTTAAACTGACCTGGCAGACGTTCGTGAACGGCATGGTTTATTACTGGTGTCAGACGCTGGCCCCCATGCGCGATATTTTTAAATCCCAACCTGTCTATACCATCCGTTATTACGGCCATGAGCTGAAGTACAACGCGCAGCAAATACTGCAGGACAAATATATCCAGTGGTGCGCCGACCAGGTCTGGACGGCCTTTATTCTTGCTGCCATCATCGCGGCCGTGGTGTGCGTTATTACCTTCTTTGTCACCACCTGGATTCTTGGCCATCAGGGTAAGCAGCAGAGTGAGGACGAGATAACGGGAGGGCGCCAGCTGACTGATGACCCGAAAGCGGTGGCGAAAATGCTCAGGCGCGACGGTCTCGCATCCGACATCAAAATCGGTGAGCTGCCGCTTATTAAGGACTCGGAGATCCAGAACTTCTGTCTGCACGGTACCGTCGGGGCCGGTAAATCAGAAGTTATCCGCCGTCTGATGAACTACGCCCGCCAGCGTGGCGATATGGTCATCGTGTATGACCGCTCCTGTGAGTTCGTCAAAAGCTACTATGATCCGGCCACGGATAAAATCCTTAACCCGCTGGATGCGCGCTGCGCAGCATGGGACCTGTGGCGGGAGTGCCTGACGCAGCCTGACTTCGACAACGTGTCCAACACGCTTATTCCTATGGGCACGAAGGAAGACCCCTTCTGGCAGGGTTCGGGACGTACCATCTTTGCCGAAGCCGCTTATCTGATGCGCAACGACAAGGACCGCAGCTACAGCAAGCTGGTCGACACGCTGCTCTCCATCAAGATTGAGAAGCTGCGCTCGTACCTGAAAAACTCCCCGGCGGCGAACCTGGTGGAAGAGAAAATCGAGAAAACGGCCATCTCCATCCGCGCCGTGCTGACCAACTACGTCAAGGCCATCCGCTACCTGCAGGGCATCGAAAATAACGGCGAGTCATTCACCATACGCGACTGGATGCGCGGCGTGCGTGAGGACGGTAAGAACGGCTGGCTGTTTATCTCCTCCAATGCTGACACCCACGCTTCCCTCAAGCCGGTTATCTCCATGTGGCTGTCCATCGCCATTCGCGGGCTGCTGGCGATGGGTGAAAACCGTAACCGCCGCGTGTGGATCTTCGCCGACGAGCTGCCTACCCTGCACAAGCTGCCGGACCTGGTTGAGATCCTGCCGGAGGCGCGTAAGTTTGGCGGCTGCTACGTCATTGGCATTCAGTCCTACGCCCAGCTGGAAGATATTTATGGGCAGAAGCCTGCGGAAACGCTGTTCGACGTGCTGAACACCCGTGCCTTCTTCCGCTCGCCGTCGCGCAATATCGCTGAGTTCGCCGCCGGTGAAATCGGTGAGAAAGAAATCCTCAAGGCGTCCGAGCAGTATTCCTACGGCGTGGACCCAGTACGCGACGGTACTTCGGTCGGCAAGGACATGGAGCGCGTCACCCTGGTGAGTTACTCCGACGTCCAGACGTTGCCGGATCTCTCCTGCTACGTCACGCTTCCCGGACCTTATCCTGCCGTGAAGATGGCGCTGAAGTATCAGCAGCGTCCAAAGGTGGCTCCGGAATTCATTCCGCGCACCATCGACGGGAAAGCGGAGGAACGCCTGAATGCCGCGCTGGCTGCACGTGAGCATGAATCCCGCAGCATCGCCATGCTCTTTGAACCGGATGCCGATGTTGTCGCGCCAGAGGGCGGTGCGGAGAATGCTGGTCAGCCACAGCAGCCACAGCAGCCACAGCAGCCACAGCAGCCACAGCAGCTGGCGCCAGCGCCCCGCGCTGCAGACACCGCATCCGCTTCGGCATCCGTAGCGGGTGCCGCAGGCACTGGCGGCGTGGAGCCTGAGCTGAAGACAAAGGCGGAAGAGGCTGAACAGCTGCCGCCTGGCATCAGTGAAAGCGGTGAGGTGGTGGATATGGCGGCATGGGAGGCGTGGCAGGCGGAGCAGGACGAACTGTCTCCTCAGGAGAGGCAGCGTCGTGAAGAAGTGAACATCAACGTTCACCGGGCGCCTGAAAAGGATCTTGAGCCGGGAGGATACATCTGATGATGAGCATCGGATCGGTAAAATCCGCCGGCAGTGCGGGCAATTATTACACCGACAAGGACAACTACTACGTTATCGGCAGTATGGGCGAGCGCTGGGCCGGAAAAGGGGCTGAAGCGCTGGGGCTCAGCGGCGGGGTGGACCAGAAGGTCTTTACGAAGGTTCTGGAGGGACGCCTGCCGGACGGCAGCGACCTCAGCCGGACTCAGGACGGGGCGAACAAACACCGTCCGGGCTACGACTTCACCTTCTCTGCACCCAAAAGTGTCTCCGTGATGGCCATGCTGGGAGGCGACAAGCGTCTTATTGAGGCACACAACCGCGCGGTGGAGACCGCCATTAAGCAGATAGAGGCAATGGCCTCCACGCGGGTTATGACGGAGGGCAGGAGCGAGACGCAGCTGACCGGCAACCTGGTGATGGCGCTGTTTAACCACGATACCAGCCGCGACCAGGAGCCGCAGCTGCACACCCACGCGGTGGTGGCCAATGCCACTCAGCATGGCGATGAGTGGCGAACGCTCAGCAGCGACAAAGTGGGTAAAACCGGGTTTATTGAGAATATCTACGCCAACCAGATTGCCTTTGGCCGCCTGTATCGTGCCGCGCTGAAGGATGACGTCGCGGCGATGGGCTATGAGACTGAGACGGTCGGCAAACACGGCATGTGGGAGCTGAAGGGCGTACCGACGGAGCCGTATTCCAGCCGCAGCAGGACCATCAGCGAGGCGGTCGGGGATGACGCGTCCCTGAAGTCCCGCGACGTGGCGGCGCTCGATACCCGCCAGTCGAAGCAGAAGGTTGACCCCGAACAGCGCATGGCCGAGTGGATGCAGACCCTGAAAGAGACGGGGTTTGACATTAAAGCCTACCGTGAGGCGGCAGACCTGCGGGTTGTGCAGGGGAATATTCCCGCAACGACGCCTGAAGCCATTGATATTAACAGCAGCGTCGGGCAGGCCATCGCGATGCTGAGCGACCGGCGGGCGCGGTTCACGTATTCCGAACTGCTGGCCACCACCCTCGGGCAGCTGCCCGCGCGGTCGGGCATGGTGGAGATGGCGCGTGACGGCATCGATGCGGCGATAAAAAATGAGCAGCTCATCCCGCTGGATAAAGAGAAGGGGCTGTTTACCTCGAACATCCACGTGCTGGACGAGCTGTCGGTGTCGGCGATGACCCGCGATTTACAGCGGACGGGGCAGGCTGACATTTTTCCGGATAAAAGCGTGCCCCGCAGCCGGTCATACAGCGATGCCGTTAGCGTTCTGGCCCAGGACCGTCCGCCCGTGGCGATCATTTCGGGTCAGGGCGGGGCGGCCGGTCAGCGTGAGCGCGTGGCGGAACTGACGATGATGGCGCGCGAACAGGGGCGTGACGTGCAGATTATCGCCGCCGACAGGCGCTCGCGCAGCGCCCTTATGCAGGATGAGCGCCTCAGCGGCGAGCATATCACTGACAGGCGGGAGCTGACGGAGGGCATGACCTTTACGCCCGGCAGCACGCTGATTGTGGACCAGGGGGAGAAGCTGACCCTGAAAGAAACGCTCACGCTGCTCGACGGCGCGCTGCGCCATAACGTCCAGTTGCTGATTGCCGACAGCGGCCAGCGCACCGGGACCGGCAGCGCCCTGACCGTCATGAAGGAGGCGGGAGTGAGCACGCTCGCGTGGCAGGGCGGTGAGAAGACGCAGGTCTCGGTTATCAGCGAGCCTGACCGGCGGCAGCGGTATGACCGTCTGGCCGCTGACTTTGCCCGAAGCGTCCGCGCAGGTGAACACAGCGTGGCGCAGGTCACCGGTTCGCGCGAGCAGGCGGTGCTCGCAGGCGTAGTCCGCGAGGCGCTTAAGGCGGAAAAGGTGCTGGGCGAGCGGGAGGTCACTATCACCACGCTGGAGCCGGTCTGGCTCGACAGCCGCCATCAGCAGGTGCGCGACCACTACCGGGAGGGGATGGTCATGGAGCGCTGGAGTGCCGAAGAGCGTAGCCGGGAACGCTTTGTCATTGACCGCGTTACGGGCCGCAACAACAGCCTGACGCTGCGCAACGCCCAGGGTGAGACGCGGGTGACCCGCCTGTCTGAACTCAACAGCAGCTGGTCGCTGTACCGCACCGGCACGCTGCAGGTGGCCGAAGGCGACCGTCTGGCAGTGCTGGGTCAGGCGCAGGGGACGCGGCTCAAGGGAGGCGATACGGTGACCGTTAAGGCGCTCGGGGAGGCGGGGCTCGTCGTCAGCCTGCCGGGGCGTAAGGCGGACGTGGTCCTGCCCGCCGGCGACAGCCCGTTTACCGCCGCGAAGGTGGGTCAGGGCTGGGTGGAGTCGCCGGGCCGCTCGGTGAGCGACAGCGCCACGGTCTTTGCCTCGCTGTCGCAGCGCGAGCTGGATAACACCACGCTGAACAAACTGGCGCTCAGCGGCAGGGCGGTGCAGCTCTATTCCGCGCAGACGGCGCAGAAAACGACGGAGAAGCTGTCGCGTCAGTCTGCCTGGAGCGTCGTGTCCGAACAGATTAAGGATGCGGCGGGGCATGACAGGCTCGATGATGCCCTGGCGCACCAGAAGGCCGGGCTGCACACGCCGGAGCAGCAGGCCATCCACCTGGCCATTCCGGTGCTGGAGGAGAACGGCCTGGCGTTCACGAAGCCGCAGCTGATGGCCGCCGCGAAAGAATTTGAGCAGGACAGCCTCAGCCTGCAGGTCATCGAAAAGGAGGCGGACCGGCAGATACGCAGCGGCGCCCTGCTGTCGGTGCCGGTATCGCCGGGAAACGGCCTGCAGCTGCTGGTCTCACGCCAGTCGTACAATGCGGAGAAAAGTATCCTCCGCCACGTTCTGGAGGGAAAGGAGGCCGTCACCCCGCTGATGGATAAGGTTCCGGACGCGCAGCTGGCGGGCCTGACCGACGGGCAGCAAAACGCCACGCGTATGATACTGGAATCTCCCGACCGCTTTACCCTGGTGCAGGGCTACGCGGGCGTGGGTAAAACCACCCAGTTCCGGGCAGTCATGTCGGCCATCGGCACGCTGCCGGAACGGGAGCAGCCGCGCGTTATCGGCGTGGCCCCCACCCACCGGGCGGTGAGCGAGATGCGCGATGCGGGCGTGCCTGAAACGCAGACGCTGGCGGCCTTTATTCACGACACGCAGCAGCAGCTGCGCGGCGGCGAACGACCGGACTTCAGCAACGTGCTGTTTCTCGTGGATGAAAGCTCAATGGTCGGTAACGCCGACATGGCGAAGGCGTACAGCCTGATTGCCGGGGGCGGGGGGCGCGCGGTCTCCAGCGGGGATACCGACCAGCTGCAGTCCATTGCCCCGGGCCAGCCCTTCCGCCTGCTGCAGAAGCGCAGCGCCATTGACGTGGCGGTGATGCAGGAGATTGTCCGCCAGACGCCGGAACTAAAACCTGCCGTCTACAGCCTGATTAGCCGCGATATCGGCAGCGCCCTGACGACCATTGAGCGCGTGGCGCCGGCACAGGTGCCGCGCAGGGCGGATGCCTGGCAGCCGGACAGCTCCGTCATGGAGTTCAGCCGCGAACGGGAGGAGGCCATTGCGAAAGCCGTGGCGGCCGGCGACCTGATGCCCGGCGGGCAGCCCGCGACGCTGCTGGAGGCCATCGTGAAGGACTACACGGGGCGCACGTCAGAGGCGCAGGCGCAGACCATCGTTATCACCGCCCTGAACGCCGACCGCCGCCAGGTGAACGCCATGATTCATGACGCCCGTCAGGATGCCGGCGAGGTGGGCGAAAAAGAGGTCACGCTGCCGGTCCTTACGCCTGCCAATATCCGCGACGGGGAGCTGAGGCGCATGGCAACGTGGGAGGCGTCCCGCGACAGCCTGGTCCTGCTGGACAGCACCTATTACAGCATTGAGGCGCTGGACGGGGAGGCGCACCTGGTGACGCTGAAGGATGCGCAGGGCAACACCCGCAGCCTGTCGCCCGCGCAGGCGGCGACAGAGGGCGTCACGCTCTACCGTCAGGACACCATTACCGTGTCGGAAGGCGACCGGATGCGCTTTTCGAAAAGCGACAACGAGCGGGGCTTCGTGGCCAACAGCGTCTGGTCGGTCAGTGAGATAAAAGGTGACAGCGTCACGCTGTCGGACGGGAAACAGACCCGTACGCTCAGGCCGTCAGCCGAGCAGGCAGAGCAGCACATCGACCTGGCCTATGCCGTCACCGTCGAAGGCTCACAGGGTGCGAGCGAACCCTTCTCCATCTCCCTGCAGGGCACGGACGGCGGACGTAAGCGGATGGTGAGCTTCGAGTCAGCCTACGTGGCGCTGAGCCGCATGAAGCAGCACGCGCAGGTCTATACCGACAACCGGGATAAGTGGGTGGCCGCCATGGAAAAATCGCAGGCGAAAAGTACGGCGCATGACATTCTCGAGCCGCGCGGCGACCGCGCCGTCGCGAATGCCGCCCGCCTGACGGCGACGGCAAAAGCGCTGGGTGAGGTGCCTGCCGGTCGCGCCGCGCTGCGCCAGGCCGGGCTGCGGCCTGAGACCACGCTGGCGAAGTTTATCTCTCCGGGAAGGAAATACCCGCAGCCGCACGTGGCGCTCCCGGCCTTCGACCGCAACGGCAGGCAGGCGGGCGTCTGGCTGAGCGCCCTGACCTCCGGAGACGGGCAGCTTAAGGGGCTTGGCGGTAAAGGTCGGCTGATGGGCAGCGGGGACGCGGCGTTTGCGGGCCTGCAGGTCAGCCGTAACGGCGAGTCGCTGCTGGCGCGGGATATGGAAGAGGGCGTGCGGCTCGCGCGGGAGAATCCGCAGAGCGGCGTGGTGGTGCGGCTCGCAGGTGAGGCGAGGCCGTGGAACCCCGGCGCCATTACCGGCGGTCGGGTCTGGGCCGACAGCCTGCCCGACGGCACCGGTACGCAGCCCGGAGAGACGTTTCCGCCGGAGGTGCTGGCGCAGCAGGCCCGGGAGGCAGAGGTGCAGCGGGAGCTGGATAAGCGTGCTGAAGAGACGGTCCGCGAGATGGCCCGCAGCGGCGACGGGCCGGCCGGAGGGGCTGACGTCGCCGTCCGGGATGTGGTGCGGGATATGGAGCGGATAAAAGAAACGCCGGCATCTCCCCTCACGCTGCCGGATGCGCCGGAAGAACGCCGCCGGGATGAGGCGGTGTCTCAGGTGGTGCGCGAGAACGTGCAGCGGGACCGCCTGCAGCAGATGGAGCGCGAGACGGTGCGCGACCTTGAGCGTGAAAAGACCCTGGGAGGCGACTGATATGCGCGCTGAAAACCATCCGCTGTTCCCCCTTGTGGTGGTGGCCGACTGCTGGCTGCAGCGTCTGCTTGTGTGGACGCCGGGCCAGACCGACCTTATCAAGACCGTGGCGCTGCTCCTGATGGTGGCCGACCATATCTGCATGCTGTGTGGACTGGATAATGACTGGCTGCGTCTTGCCGGTCGGGGAGCGTTTCCGCTCTTTGGCCTGGTCTGGGCCATGAACCTCGCCCGCCATCCGCAGATCCAGCAGCGCGCCCTGAACCGGCTCTGGATATGGACGGGCGTGGCGCAGGGCGGCTGGATACTGGCCGGGCTGCGCCCGGACCTGGGCAATATCCTGTTTGCCTTTGCGGTCAGCGGACAGGCGCTGGCGCTTATGCAGCGGCACGGGCCGCGCGCGTGGCCGCTCTCCCTGATGCTGGTTCTGGCCTGGCTGCCGTTTTCAGAGGGAAGTTACGGGCTGGCGGGGGTAGTGATGCTGATGCTGGCCTGCGGCGTCTGTATGACGGGCCGGCGCACCACGCGCACGGGGCTGGCGCTGTGTCTGGCACTGGCGATACTCGCGCTGAATGCCGCGGACAGCCCCGCCTTTGCCATCGCGGGTCTGGTAATACCCGGCGTTACCCTGACGGTGCTGAGCCGGAGCTGTTGCCGCGTGCCGCGCTTCTGGCCGCGCGAATTTTTCCCGCTGTTCTACGCGGTGCACCTTGCCGTCATCGGACTGATGGTGATGTGATATCTGCCGTGTCAGAATAGGGTCAGTCAGGGGAGTATACGTGAAACAGATTTATCCGGAGGCAGGATGACAGAGCAGGGGCGCCCCACGCTGACGCTGCGCCGCAAAGCGGAGCCAGAAGGTCAGCGTGCCGTAAGCAACAGTGAACCGGACGGTGCGGGTCCGGGCCGGGTCACACGTAAAAAGACCGTGGTGGTGAACACGACGCCTGCCTGGAAGGTCAGGAAGCAGGCGGTGGATGAGAGTGCGAAAAAGGCGCAGGCGGACGAGAAGGCCGCCCGAAAAGCAGAGAAAGCCCGGCAGTGGGCTGAGCGACAGGCGCAGGAGAGGGAGGCCATGCGTGCGGCCAGGCGCAAACCAGCTCCTGAACCGGTTTACCGGAAGGTCATGCCGCTTGCGGACGCGCTCGCGCTCCTTGAACGTTGCTGGCCGGCCCTGGTGACGGACGGCCAGCCGCAGCTCCTGGCGGTCAACATCCGGGAGGCGATGGTGAATGACATTCGCCGGCGCGGGCTGGATGTCTCCGTGAAGACGCTGAAACGCTGCCTTGCCGCCGTCACCCGCTCGGATGCGTATCTGGGCGCCATGACGGTGGGCGCGTGGCGTAAAAACCTTGCCGGTGAACCGGTCGCAGCGGTGAGTGCGGAGGAGGCGGCGTATGCCGTAGAGCGCAGGGCTCAGGAGCACGCTAAACGACAGCGCAGGGCGGTCAGAAGCGTCGCCACCCGTGCACGGAACGAACTGATAACAACCGAGAAGAGAAAAACACAGGATGAACATGAATAAAACCCTTTCAGTCATGCTTGCCGCAGGCCTTCTGGTCTCCGGCGTGGCGGGGGCAGCAGAGAAACCTGCCGTTGCCTTTACCCCGGAGCAGGAAGCCCGCATTGGTGAAATCGCGAAGGACTACCTGCTGGCTCATCCGGAAGTACTGGTTGAGGTCAGCCAGAAGCTGCAGGCCCAACAGCAGGAGAAGCAGCAGCAGGCGATGACGGCCGCCGTGGTTCAGAATCAGGCAGCGCTGCTGAACGATAAAGGCACACCATCATATGGTCCTGCTGATGCGAAAGTGACGGTCGTTGAATTCTTTGATTACCAGTGCATCTACTGTGCCCGCCTGGCGCCGGAACTGGAGAAGGTAATAAAAGCTAACCCGGACGTGCGCTTTGTGTTCAAGGAATTCCCGATATTTGGCCAGCGCTGGCCGGCGTCGCTCAGTGCGGCGAAAACCGGGCTCCAGGTCTGGAAGCAGAAGGGGGCCGATGCTTACCTTCACTATCACAACGCGATTTACGCTACCGGTCACAACGAGGGCAAGCTGACCGATGCTGATATCAGCGCGGCCGCAAAAGCTGTGAAGTTCGATGCGAAAACAGCCCCTGACGTTCAGGGGACCCTGGATGGCATAAACACACTCGCGCAGCAGCTGGGCTTCAGCGGTACCCCGGCCCTGGTGGTTCTCCCGTCAACCGGCGCCAGTGCTGATAACGTGACGGTTATCCCTGGATACACCAGCGCGGAGGCACTGCAGCAGGCCATCAGTCATGCTGCCGGCGATACCAAAAAATAATCAGGCGTCCGCCACCTGATACCGCTAAAAGAGACTGACGCCTTCGCCGTGCTCAGTTGTCCAACCCCGGAGAAGGGTAAAAGCAAGTTTTCCCCGTCTCCGGCGTTTCTGGTTAACACATCCGAACAGTATTTCTGGGGTTATTTAATGCGTAAGTTCACCTTTCGCCAGCTGGCCGTGTCCGGTCTGGTATGCCTTTCGCTGAGCTGTATTCAGCCCGCAGCAGCAGCTCCCTCCGTTCAGGTCGGCTTTTCACCTGAAGGCAGCGCGTTGCAGCTGGTCCTTAAGACTATTGAGTCAGCACAGCACGAAATTCGGCTGATGGGCTACTCATTTACGTCTCCGGAGGTGGTTAGTGCGCTTGTCAGGGCAAAACGCCGGGGTGTGGACGTAAGAATAGTGCTCGATGAAAAGGGTAACCGGAGCAAAGCCAGCCAGGCGGCGATGAACATCGTGGTAAACGCGGGAATTCCGCTGCGCACCAACGGTCGCTACGCCATCATGCATGACAAAGTCATTATTGTTGATAATCATACAGTTGAGGCTGGTAGCTTTAACTACACTCGCTCTGCTGCATCGAGGAATAGCGAGAATGTGCTGGTTATTAATGAGGTGCCGGAAGTGGCACAAACCTACCTTCAGCACTGGCAATCGCGCTGGGACGGAGGAACTGAGTGGCATTCTTCATACTAAGTCGCATCGTCATTTGATCCGCAATCTACATCCATCTAGGTGAGTCATGCGCCAACATGGCTCACACTTACGCGTAAAGTTAAGTCGCTGATTTCAGATATCTGTAGTATCCTCTGCGAAACGATCCTTGCTTGATCCTTGAGGAGGCAAATATGTCGCAGGTCGGAAATGCAGTAACTTCCTCATCGAAACGCGCTTACAGAAAGGGTAATCCCCTTAGTGAAGCTGAGCGACAGAAAATTGCTTCGGCTAAAAAAAGGGCTACGCATAAAGAACTGAAAGTATTTATTAAGCCCGAAATCAAAGAGTATCTTTCTAACCTTTGTGAAGAAGATGGTGTTACTCAAGCTGAAGTGTTAGAAAAGTTGATTGAAAGGGAAGCTTTTAGTCGAAAAGCATCGTGATGGACTCACTTTCTTGATACTTAAGATTTTGAGTGCTAGATTACTGATCGTTTGAAGAATTTTGGCTGGCCACGCCGTAAGGTGGCAGGGAACTGGTTCTGATGAGGTGTCTACCCGGGACCAGAAAAGACAAAACCCCGATAATCTTCACAAGGTTTGGCGACTCAGAGAAGACTAACGGGGCTTACCTAAACTGTATAGAAGCTGTTGCTCTATGCAGGGAGTATAGTTTTATGCTCAGAAAAGTTCAATACCTGTTTCTGTGCCATTTGCTCCTTCCGTGCAACATAAGTGCGGGAAGGTGTGACTGACGCTCAGACCCTGTTCTCCCATTATCGTCAGGTCAAAAACCCGAATCCGATATTCACGCCGCGAGAAGGGAAAAAGACCCTGCCGTTCTGTCGTAAGCTGATGGCGAAAGCTGAGGGCTTCACGTCCCGTTTTGACTTTTCCGTCCATGTGGCGTTTGTACGCTCGCTGGGTAAACGTCACCGGATGCCGCCTCTGCTGCGTCGTCGTGCCATTGATGCACTGCTCCAGGGGTTGTGCTTCCACTATGACCCGCTGGCCAACCGTGTCCAGCGTTCAATAACCAACCTGGCGATTGAATGCGGGTTGGCCACAGAGTCGAAAAACGGCAATCTGTCCATCACCCGCGCCACACGGGCGCTGAAATTTATGGCGGAGCTGGGGCTGATTACCTACCAGACCGAATATGACCCTCAGATTGGCTGTAATATCCCGACTGATATTACCTTCACGCCGGCACTGTTCTCGGTGCTCGATATCTCTGACGTGGCTGTTGTGGCTGCCCGCCGCAGCCGCGTTGAATGGGAAAATCAGCAGCGTAAGAAGCAGAACCTGAAGCCACTGGAGATGGACGAGCTGATAGCAAAGGCCTGGCGTTTTGTGCGCGAACGGTTCCGCAGCTACCAGTCCGAGCGTAAGTTACATGGCCTGAAACGCGCCCGTGCGCGACGTGACGCGGACAGAACCCGTAAGGACATTGTGACCCTGGTGAAGCAACAGCTGACGCGGGAATACGCCAGCGGACGATTCACCGGCGGTCTTGATGCCATGAAGCGGGAGCTGGAGCGCCGCGTGAAAGAGCGCATGCTGATGTCGCGCGGCAACAACTACACGCGGCTGGCCACAGTCCCCATATAACCCTTCCTGTGTGAAAAATCCGGCTGGCGCCGGAGGGTTTCGCACGTCTGCTACTCCCGGCTGACGGTTTTCTGCACGAAAGGACGGCCGTCCTTCCTGACATTCACTCTATTCCGCCATCAGAATGGCCAGAAATTGCCTCGCCAGCATCATGTCCGGTCGCTGAATTCAGTTACCCACAAATAACTGCAAGGGAACTTTCCATAAAGTTACAACCGTTATGCTTGCAGAGCGCCAAGCGGCCTGATTTCAAAGTGCGTGGTTTCCTTTAAAAACCAGCTCTGTACTTCTTTTAAATAAATAATCTTTCTCTCTTATAAATAAATAACCTGTTCGTCGCCTGACCTGTGGACAGGCTCCTGATAATGCCCGCCCTTGCAGCGGACTCACGTCCGCGCCGGTTCGGCAACTGCCTAAAGTAGCTCCCATCGCTACGCGACGGGCCCCAGGTACATTCATAGTTACAACATACGAAACAATTCCCCAAAAGCAGGAGCAGTGCCTGCCTGAACCCTCACAGCCCCTCCCCATCACTGAAAAGCGAGGCCCCCCCCGGCCGAAGGCCGGGAATGTCGTCGCTTTTGATGATGGATGTTGTAACTAGAATTCTGAGTGGCTGTGAGTGGTGTCGCTGAAGGTGTTGAGTACACGCCCGTAAGCGGCCCTAACGGCCCGCTAACGCGGAGATACGCCCCGACTACGGCTTCGCCTTGTCGTGACCACTCCGACGCCGCACAAAAGCTTCTATATTGCTTTCAGCGGGTTTTGGTCTGGCAGGGGGAAGGGATGGATTGGTGGAACCTGTCAACAGCGTAACCGGCTGTGCCGGGCTACGGCGCCATTAACCACTATGCTCTAGTCCACTTCTGAGGGCGCCTCTATGCGCCCCTGGCGCATTCCTAGAATGCCTGCGCGCTGCTCGTCATTCACAACACGAATATAGAAGTTGCGTTTACGGCTATGCCGGGTATCGATACCACAGACCGTCAGTATCCTGTTCATCAGTCGCACCTGCCTCCATGCAGGCAGGTGATTGGGGTTCTACGCCGGAACCGCCGAAATTTCCGTTACCCCAGTTTCAGCCCCGCCACCAGTGCATCCAGGTCCATGATTTCATTGCTACTATGAAAGGTGTAATGCCCGTTCAATAAAATGTGCTGCCACGCCACCGGGGATATCCGGGTCAGCGCTTCAATACCTTTAGCGTTGCCTTCCGCTTCCAGACGCTCCAATAATCGCGACAGGATTGCAGAGTTGTAGTAAACGATCGCGTTGGAGATCAACCGCCCGCACTGGTTACTGATTTCCGTTTCAAGGTCATTTTTCCCGCTCAACTCTTTCTTTCCGCCGACTTTGGAGACTGCGGCGCGTAGCTGGTGATAAGATTCAATCCGGTTCTGGGAGCGCCGGATATTGCGTTCCAGTTGCGGATCACGCAGATACTTCAGTGTGTAGATGCTGCGAACCAACCGGTCATATTCAAATATCGCCTGTCTTGTCGGATTGGTTGTTGTGTACGTACATAGCTTGCGCATCAGCGTTCCCTGCGTCATCTCCTTCAGTCCCAGCGTAGCGACAATACGATCGAGATTATTTTTTTCGCGGATGATAAGGTCCTGATTAATCTGCCCAACTGGCTGAATCAGACATTTTTTATAGGCCGCTGGCTCCCTGGTACAATACAGCTCCTTCAACTGCTTGCTCAGGTCGGTGAAATGAGGTTCAAAACGAAGCCCAAACCAGTGCAGGATCGCAAAGTTGGCTTTATTGATGCTGTGCATGTCTCCGGTAATGGCTGTGGGTTTCACTTCTGAGGTGTTACGGTACCAGATATCAAAGACATGATGGCCTTCATACTCGTTTGTGCCTATCAGATAACCGTTGATCGGGATGTGGTTACACAGCAGCGTGTAGGCCACCATGCCTTTACCGCGTCCAAAATATTTACGTGAATGTCTGGCCTTTACCGTTGGCCGTTCAACGCCAAATTTTTGCCCGTCAACGGCTCCATAAAGGGTCTCCGGATCAAACGAATAGAGCGGAAAAACCGGCAGGGCTTCTATGGCATCGGTGATGCAGTTATTGGCTATAAGAAGTGACGCCAGACGAAGGTACTGTTCGTACGTGGTTTCCAGCACATGGAGTGGAATATCGCTGGTTCGTGCCATCACATGATGGCCATGGTTCATCGCCTGAGCAACGATGACCGCCATCAGACTGTCTGCGTCGGCATATTTTTTTGCATAACGGGGCTGCAGCGGTTTCATCGCCGGGAGGAACCGGCACTGCTCGTTAACAAAGCGGAAGACGTCAGTTATATCGCAGAACGGTAGCTGCTCATAAAAACGCTTCTTCTGTGCCTTATGACGACTGACCACCGATTTATGCCAAGTCAGTTTTTGCGTTTCTTTATCGTATTCCAGATGCTTCAGCTTCCCCTGTTTTAGTTCGCGATTGAACGCTTTCCATTGTCGGTGCAGCTCGGACTCCAGCGCTTTGAGCTGCGTTTTTATCGGTTTCTGTAGAAAGGGAATTTTCATGTCAGCCAGCACCGCGGCTTGTTCCTCTGCTGATACCAGTTCACGTATAGGAATTTGGAACCATTTCTGCTCCGGATTAAGCTGACTAAAATTTAATCACCATCCGATTTGTATGTTGCCGGGTTAGTCTGCATCCTGCACTATGGTTGTTATTTGTGCTTTTTCAGGTCGTTTTATGTGCTTTTTACAACCGACTGGCGGATCTTTCCTGCATCAGGCCGGGATATACCTCATCAGACTGATCTCCCGGGCATGAGTTTTCAGCCCCTGTACATTCAGGCCGGCCACCGCACGACGGTATACCATCTTCCCTCCGCACAACACGCATTCAAACGGGTCGCGTCGCAGGAACTGCTTGCTCATCTGCGCGTAGCACACCTTTGCCACCGCCTCCGGTTTATCCATCCCCAGTGCGCTGTAGACCGCTGGCAACTTTTCTCCACACACCCGGTTGGCCAGAAAGCCAAAATACCGCACCATCCGAAAGAACTTCTCCGGGATATGCTGCTTCAGGCGTGCCACGATTTCCCGCTGCGTCAGCGTCTCTGTAGCCTGCTCACCCGTATTGTGGTCATGGTAGCGGAAGCTCAGCGTGGCACCGCCGGCATAGTGTGCCAGCCGGGAGCCTGCTATCGGCGGTTTTTTCAGGTAACGGCCCAGATATTTCACGGTGTTTTTGCCACCCGCCGTCTTTTTGGACATGTACACATGCCAGTAATCGCCTCCGGCGGTCAGTACCAGGCTGCGCCACTGTGATTCGGTGGTGATATGCGACAGCGAAGGGGGTATTGCGATGC
Organism: Enterobacter sp. JJBC; assembly: GCF_036936505.1. Taxonomy (NCBI): domain Bacteria; kingdom Pseudomonadati; phylum Pseudomonadota; class Gammaproteobacteria; order Enterobacterales; family Enterobacteriaceae; genus Enterobacter; species Enterobacter sp. JJBC. The sequence goes on along the minus strand of NZ_CP136937.1, from coordinate 31,347 downwards.
CATCAGACCAGACGCTCAGCAGCAGCTGACGGATATTCCACATCCAGCGGGCGCGCATGGTGTCCTTCCGGAAGCTGATTTTTTTCCATTTGCCGTGCGCATCAATACCGCCGCAGGTGACGGAGACGTGCACATGCGGATGCCAGTTGAGACGACGACCATAGGTATGAATTGCGCAGAAAATGCCGATATCCAGCCCACGCTTGCTGGCGGCATACAACAGGTTATCGACTGCCAGGCGGCAGAGGTCATTAAGCAGCCAGCGGTTGACCTCAAACAGGGGCCACAGCGTGTCGGGCAGGGTGAAGACGAGGTGTATCCAGTCGCAGTCCGGCAGGCGGTTGAGCTGAGCGGCAATCCAGATATCAGTGGCCTTTTTCCCGCAGGAGGGACAGGCGCGACTGTGGCAGGTATTGGTAATGTATTTTACATGCGGGCAGCCGGGATTATCACAGCCATACTCCTTCACGCCGGTGATGCGGGTACCGCAGGCGAGCATTTTTGTGACGGCTTCGACCTCGATATCGCGCAGGCCGCCGGCATCGAGGAAGGAGGTCCAACACTGGTTGGCTGTAAAGAGTTTTTTAAGTGGGCGAGGGGTAAAACCGGACAACATGGGGCAGATTAATCTCCGGTATCCTGCAGGCGAGTGAGAGCGGCAGTATCGTTGCGGTGCTCCAGTATGGCAGCGACGACCATTACCGGAGGCGGATCCATGGGCTTCATCAGTTTAATCCAGTCCCATTCACGCTGAGAGAGCTTATCAGCGGCAACGGAGAGGAGGACGGTATCGATACTTTTGCGGGTCATCATGGAGAAAGGTCCTGAGGAAAATATGTAGTTAGATCATACATATTCCACTCAGCGTATGGCAACTACGGGCCAGGCAGACGGTCGTGTTTTTCAATTTGCAGCCGTCAGGCTGCCCTGTTCCCATGATCGCATTCGATAACGTTGTTCCGGTATTTAATCTGCCGGTGCTCCACCTCCGGCGGGCATTTCCCTTGACGTTTCAGTAACGCCAGTGCCCGGGCGTAAGTCGGTGCTTTGTCCGTATTGATGATGTGCGGGATCTGCCACCGTTTTACGTTGTTTAAAATCTTACCCAGAAACCGGGACGCGGCCTTCGTATTGCGGCGCGGGTAAAGGTAAAAAATCAACAGTGCGGCTCCTGCTGTCAAGGGCCTGGTACAGATAAGCCCACCGGCCATTCACTTTGATATAAGTTTCATCCAGATGCCATGAACAGAAGCTTGAAGGCTGACGGCAGTGCCAGCGTAGTCGCTTCTTCATTTCCGGCGCATATCGCTGAACCCAGTGGTAAAGGGTGGTGTGATCAACATTTACGCCGCGCTCGGCCAGCATTTCCTGGAGTTCACGATAGCTGATGCCATATTTGCAGTACCAGCGTACCGCCTACAGGACGATGTCGCGCTGAAAATGCCGGCCTTTGAATACATTCATGGGGAGCGTCACTTGTGAAAATGGGAATAAAACTATCTGCGCCGTGATATTTGCAATAGAGCCCATATTCCCTGATTATTCGGCTCATATTAAACATACAATAAACGAGCGGTGTAAAATAAATGTTTTGATTCTGTTGCGGATATTTGTTTTCGGCGCGCAATTATCTATATCTATCTCATTTGACTTCCTTAGAGATAGTTTCTTTCTGACTGAGTTTTAAGAAGATTCCCGATGTTTTCCATTAAATTACGATCGGTTGTGGCGATCAATTGAAGCATTTCAATTGCTTTTGACAATCAATATTAGTTTATTGATCGTTTTTGTTGATCGTGAAGTATTGCCGTATCATTATTTACTTTCCGCAATTAATCATCTACAGCAGCCTGGCTGCGACCGCAACGTTCGTCCGGCTGCGGGGATTAATTTATTGTCTTTCTCTGGAGTACTTATAAATGATACGTTCGCGCTCATCGCATCCGTCCGCGGATGCTGGCCTCTCTCCGGGCCTGCGCCGTCTGGCCTGGCTTAACATCGCTGTACAGGCGGCTTTTCCCCTCGCGATAGCCTTTACGCCTGTGATGGCCGGGGCTGGCGAGCAGCGTTTCCTGCCGCAGCCTGCGCCCCTGACTGCGCAGCGTACGCAGGTCTACACCCTGGACGTCGGTGAAACCGCGGCTTCTGTTGCAAAAAAATACAATTTATCACTGGATTTACTGCGCGAACTGAACCAGTTCCGCACTTTTGCGCATGGTTTTGACCACCTGCAGGCTGGTGATGAGCTGGATGTTCCTGTCGCCCCATTCCCTGAAGTGCGCTGGGGCGATGTCCCGGCCGCATCCGTATCAGGTCGTAATAGTGAAGACATGCAGGCGAACAAAGTCGCAGGGTATGCCTCACAAGCAGGGAGCTTCCTGGCCGGCAGCGCAAAAAGTGACGCGGCCGCATCCATGGGTAGAAGCATGGCGACCGGGGCTGTCGGTGGTGAAGTCCAGCAGTGGCTGAGCCGTTTCGGAACGGCCCGCGTACAGCTGGATGCGGATAAAAACTTCTCTCTTAAAAATTCTCAGCTCGACCTGCTTGTCCCTTTGTACGAACAAAAGGACAGTCTTGTCTTCACCCAGGGCAGTATTCACCGGACCGATGACCGCACCCAGTCTAATCTGGGGTTAGGGTACCGCTGGTTCGCCGCTGACTGGATGCTGGGCGCTAACACCTTCCTTGACTACGACCTGTCCCGGGAGCATGCCCGGGTGGGGCTGGGCGGGGAGTACTGGCGTGACTTCCTGAAGCTGGGTATCAACAGCTACCACCGACTGACGGGCTGGAAAAACTCACCGGACCTTGAGGACTATGAAGAACGTCCGGCCAACGGCTGGGATGTCAGAGCGCAGTACTGGCTACCGGCATTGCCGCAGTTCGGCGGAAAGCTGACTTATGAGCAGTATTACGGCGATGAGGTGGCTCTGTTTGGCAAGGACAACCGTCAGCGAAATCCGCACGCCGTCACGGCAGGCGTGAATTACACGCCAGTGCCGCTGCTGACGTTCAGTGCAGAGCAGCGGCAGGGGCAGTCAGGTAAAAGCGACACCCGCTTCAGTATTGATATGAACTACCAGCTGGGAATGCCATGGCAGCACCAGATTAATCCTGATGCGGTGGCAGCCATGCGTAGTCTTGCCGGTAGCCGGTATGACCTGGTGGAGCGCAACAACAACATCGTGCTGGAGTACCGCAAAAAAGAAGTTATCAGTCTTAAGACAGCAGACCTGGTGACGGGCTATGCCGGTGAGCAGAAGTCTCTGGGAGTATCTGTCAACAGTAAGTACGGGCTGGAGCGTATTGACTGGTCGGCTTCGCCGCTTATTGCCGCTGGAGGTAAAATAGTTCAGAACGGGGGTGACTGGACGGTGGTGATGCCGGCTTACCGTTCAGGCGTGGAGGCATCTAACACCTACACCGTCAGCGGTGTTGCCGTAGATAAAAAAGGGAACGCTTCCGGACGTGCAGATACCCAGATTACCGTTACACAGGCGGCGATTGATACCACTACAAGCTCACTTACCCCGCCTGCAGCGACACTGCCAGCAGATGGTACCACAACGCAGGAATTTGTCCTTAAGGTGAATGATAAAGAAGGGAACCCGGTCGATATTGGGGAAAAAGAAATCAGCCTGGATAAAACATCCAGGCTTCGCGGGAGCAGCAGCGCCACCGTGTCGTCGTTTACCCGACGAGCGGCCGGAGAATATGTGATGACAGTCACCTCCGGGACGATGCCTGAAGCATTCACGATTACACCCTCAGCCCGTAATACAAAATTTGCGTCTGCAGATGTTAAGCTGGCCGCAGACAATGCCACGGCAATGGTAAGCGCTCTGGATATTGTTGAAGACAATGCCCTTGCAGATGGTAAGTCACAAAACAGATTTCGTGTGACCGTTGTCGATGCGCAGAGTAATCCTGTCCCCGGTCAGTCAGTCAGCCTTCAGGCAGATAACAGCGCCACTGTTGCAGAGTCAGCCATCACAGAAGCAGATGGTACGGTCATTGTTCCCGTTACTTCATCGCTTGCAGGCGAAAAAACCGTTACAGCCAGTATCAACAATAAGGCAAGTAAGACGCTGAAGCTCTCTTTCCGTCCTGACCAGAACACGGCGCGGATTGAGCAAAAAGATTTTAGCATTCTTCCTGAGGTCTCCCTGGCTGACGGAAAGACAGAAAAAACCGTCTCAGCCCGGGTGACTGATGCGAAGGGCAATACCGTACCGGACGTCCTGGTGACATTCAGTGCAGATAATGGCGCAGTGCTCGCTGAGGAGAAAGCCAAATCGGATAACCGGGGTATGGTCACCACCACGATGACCAGTACTGTTGCAGGTATTGCGCACGTGGCTGCCAGCGTGAACAGCCAGTCAGTCTCAAAGGAGACTACCTTTACCGGCAATAATGCAACGGCCATTGTGACCTCTGTTGATACAGCTGCTGCGTCCGGTGTTGCTGACGGTGTAACGGCTGTGACATTCAGAGCACTCATTAAGGACCAGAATGGAAACCCACTTTCCGGTATTCCTGTTGACTGGAAATCCAGTAAGGACAGCAGCATCGTCGTCTTTAATAATGCGCAAACCGTCACGTCAGAAAAGGGGATTGCTGAAGTACGGGTTACCAGTACGCGGGCGTACAGTGACGTGGTAGTGACTGCGTCCACGAATGCATCGTCAAAGGATGCTTCTCCGTTTACCTTCGTGGCTGACAGGCAGAACCCGGTCATCAAGGAATTCAACACTAACAAGCAGACGCTGACGGCCAATGGTAAAGATTCAGCAGAACTGACAGTCAGCATTACTGACACCAATGGTAACCCGCTCTCTGGTGTGGAAGTGGCGCTCACTAACAACAATAATGCCGGAATTACACCCTCCCACCCGGTGACGGGTGCAGATGGCACGATCTCCGCTGCCCTGACAACGATTCATGCAGGTGAGATGACCGTATCCGCATCCCTTGGTAAAGGGGATGCGAAGTCGCTTGTCCTCACGGCCATATCTGATGAACAGACTGCGAATGTCAGCGTGACGGCAGGTACCACTTCCGCGACCGCAGGACAGGCGCAACCCGTTATTCTGACGGCCACTGTGGTAGACGGGAATAACAACCCGGTCTCTGGCACCAGTGTGGCGTGGCAGACCAGCCATAACCTGCTGAGTGACACCGTCAGTCAGACGAATGCAGAAGGCAAGGCCATGGTACAGCTTACCGGAACAGAGGCGGTCCTCACCACGGTCACTGCCGTACTGTATAACAGTAAAAAAGGTTCGGCTCAGGTGACTTTTGGTCCGGGAGAGCCAGAAAATGACCACAGCCAGCTTTCGGTGTCCCCTCAGTCCATTACGGCTGACGGCCAATCCAGGGCACAAGCGTCTCTTATCCTCCGCGATAAATGGGATAACCCTGTACCAGGGAAGACTATCGACTGGAGCGCAGATACAACATCGGGTATCCACTTTACGCCAGTGGAAAAGGGAGAGGGAGTCTATCAGGCTTCAGTCACCGGGACCGCTGAGGGCGCGTGGGCTCTGAAGGCGGCAAGTGGAACGGTTAATCTGCAGACACCTCTGGCACTGCTGGCAAGCCAGGACTCTGCGCAGATTGACAGTGTGACTGTATCCGGCCCGGATACGGCCAGAGCTGACGGGCAGGAAACCGTGACGATTCGGGCGCAGGTTAAGGATGGGAATGGCAATACAAAACTTAAAGGGGTTGCAGTGGGCTGGAGTTCCACTCTCGGTACTCTTTCCTCAAGCCTGAGTAAGACAGATGAAAACGGCGTGGCTGAAATGACGCTGAGTAGTCGTGCAGCTGGCAGCGCCCGGGTTTCAGCCATGCTGGGTGGTGGCGCGCCGATTCAGGCAAATAAAGCCGTCACTTTCACCGCTGGCGATATCAGTGCGGATAAATCCTCACTCAGTATCTCTCCGTCCAGCATCATTGCAGCAAAAGAAAGTGCCACGCTCAGCGTCACAGCCCGTGATGTCGAAGGGAATCTGCTCCCGGGTCTGAAAGATAAGATAAATGCCGGTTTCACGCCTGACCTGAATATGACCGTATCCGCTTTCAGCGAGGTATCACCGGGCATCTACGCGGCAAGTGTATTGGGTAAAAAAGCAGGTACATCCCAGGTAAGTGCTGACGTCAGCGGTATCCGCATCAATCATACCGCCTCAATAACGCTCCAGGCTGATAATGATACTGCCAGAGTCAAAGGTAGTATCACCGTCACACCGGCTTCTGCCACCGTAGGCGATGTTGTCACGTATGCAGCCGTGCTGACCGATATTAACGAAAATGCTCTGGGAGCAGGGCTCCCTGTCACCTGGAGCGCAAATGAGGGCAGCACACTCAGCGCACAGATGACCCGCACGGATAATTCCGGCACTGCACATGTCACGCTGAGCCGGAAGCTCGCAGGCACTGCCAAAGTGGAGGCTATTCTCCCTTCAGGTACCACGTCTGCGCCTGACGTGATATTCAGTGCCGGTGATGTGGATGAAAGTCGCTCAGAACTGACACTGGTACCTTCAGTGGTTGTGGCCGGAAAAGAGACAGCCACACTGGCACTGACATTGCGTGACAGTAATGGCAACCTGCTTACAGGGAAGAGCGTCAGTGGTCACAGCGATAATAATGATGTGACCGTTGGTGAAAGCCAGGAAAACAGCAATGCGCCTGGCCACTATAAAATGACGGTGAGCAGCGACAAGGCAGGCTCTGCCACGCTGACTGTTAACGTGGGTGACAAGGCGCTGAATAAGAGCCGGATACTGACGGTGAAAGGCGATACAGACAGCTGGAAACTGACTGCGGTTACGCCGGACAAAACCAGCCTGACTGCCGGTGACGCCAGCGGGGTGACCTTCAGTGCTGTAGTCACAGATGCTAAGGGGAACCCGCTGAATAATGTGGTGGTTTCCTGGCAGCTTCGTGGCGAGGCGGAAAGCTATGCGCCAACGTCGCGTACTAATGAAAAAGGTATTGCGACCACCACGGTGAAAAGCCATACCGCAGGGCTTCTTCAGATAACTGCGTATCTTGATGCGGATAACCATATCCAGGCCAATAACGTCACCGTTGTCGCCGGGGATATAAAAAACGCCACCTTTAGTGCAGACAAAACCAGTATTGGCTCTGACGGTAAGGATACTGTCAAATTCACAACCAGCCTGGAAGATACCTGGGGTAACCCGGTCACAGGAAAAACGGTTTTGATCGAAGGCGCTGACTCGTTGTCGGGCTTTGCGCTCAGTGAGGTTCAGGACCAGCAGAATGGACGCTATGTGGCAACAGGTACTGCAACAACTAAAGGGCAGGTCACACTCAGTGCACGTGTGGACGGTACAAAAGTGGGGGATTCCGCTACTGTCACAGTCGGAGCCATTACACCAGATTTACGATTTGATAATGCCGTTCAACCCGTGACATGGACAAGAAACTTTACCGCATCGCAGGCGGTACGGGGCATGCCAGAAGGTGTGGAACAAATGTGGTCAAGTTCGGATACCAGTGTGGCAACTGTTGGCGCGAACGGAAAAGTGACACTCCTTAAATCCGGCAGTGCCAGAATTTCTGTTTACACCCCCGGGAATGAGCAATATGACCAGGCGATGGCGTCATACACAATGAATGTGTCTAAAGCAAACCCTGGGTTAAAAGCCGGAACAGGTGACCCTATAACTGCAGTATGGGCTGATGGTCAGGAAAGAAATATTACTGCCACCTATACAAACGGCGATGTACAGGACGGGCTGAAGGCTACATATTCGGCCAGGAGTGAAGCTGTTGTTAAGGTGGATAGCTCAGGAAAATTAACTGCAGTGAAGCCAGGGGCCACGACTGTCACCGTCAGTACGCCGGAAACAGAACAGTTCCTTGCCGCCTCAGCGGATGTTGCTTATGTACTGAACAAAGCGACTGCTGATGTGAGTTTCGATACCTCCGTAGTGAAAACGACGGATGAAGATGCCTTCACGCTTCAGGAGCCTGTCACCACGCTGACGTCGCAGGCCAGTATCCAATGGACGTCGAGTAATACAAACGTAATAAACGTATCCGGTTCAGGTAATGTTCAGGGAAATATCGGTAAGGGACAAACCCGTTTGACGCTTACAGTGCTTGCTAATGATTATTACAATGCCAGTTCCGGGTATTACGATGTGATGGTGTATACAAAGCCATCTGTTAATCTTGGTGAGGTTTCTTACATAAGCAAAGGAAGTAAAGGCAGCTCCGGCACATGGACGCCAGTATTTACTGATGACTCGCTTTCGGTTACCTGGAGTGCGGATGCTTCTGATGAATTCAGTAAACCAGAGAGCGTGACCGTATACCTTCTTGACAGTAGTGACAATGTTCTTGCCAGCAAAGAGGAACTGTCACCATCGGGAAGCATAACGACAACCCTGGCCCCGGACACTTCGTTTTGGGATAAAACAGTACATGTCGCATTGGTTGCCAATAGCTACGGCAACCTAGAAACAAAAAAAGTGTCCTCGTCGATTAGTGTAAACAATCTCTTACCCAAGAACATCTGGACAGCCTTAACCGTCAGGTCGCAGGTAAAAACCATCACATCGCAGGGTGAGGATGACGCTTGTAAGGAAAGTGCATTTGGCCGAGAGCATTGGAATAACGCTGTCATCACCGGAGACAGTATTGATTTTGGCGGTAAGACATTGCTTGCTACGATGTCGGTCAAAGCCAGAGTCAATGCAACGCAAAATGGATCGAGTTCTGCTACAGGATATTTCCCGAACTCATACGATACCGTAACAACAAACCAAAAAGTTGCATTCGGTTCGCTTCAAATAGCCAGCAATTGCTGGAGAAATCATACTGGAGGATATCGGGTAGGAATCACCGTTGACTATGCCGGAAAAAGCTACGATTACTGGGCAGCTGAAAGCCATGGTTGGGGAGGTAATGGCGACGGCATGTATGTAGACCGGATTGATAATTTTTGAGCTAAACAAATCTCCCCCCTTGAACAGGGGGGAGTAGAAAAATAATGTCAAAAACTAGGAATAAATCGATAATGCTTAATGCCCCTCCCCTAAAAGATTTTTTTTTGTTAAGAGATGTACAGTTCGATCATCAGCACCGACAAATCGTATCTTCAGAAAAAAAAACATTCCTAACAAAAAAAGAATCTGATGTTCATCAGAAAGATGGCGGTGCCGGAGGCTGTCATTGAGGTGGAACTCTCCCGACTGAAAGCGCTTTCTTATCTGCCGGTAGAGCCAGAACTCATAGCGTCCGGCATTCAGACCTGTGGGCTCACCATCCTCGTCAAACTCAAGCAGGTACGGTCGCAGCCGTTCCGGTAACGTTTCTGGTGGACATTCTGCCAACGGCCGCTGCGAAAGCGTCATCTTTTTGCTGAACACCATTTTTAACCAGCTCAGGGCTTCGGCCCACGGGCTGTCCTGGACCACGCTGGTAAGATCGAGGGACAGATATAATGGTCGCAGATGACGTCGGATTAATGCCGTCATACTGTCTACAACTAGCCATTGTAGCGCCAGCCTACTGATAGGCTTCACGCTCATGCGTTGTGCGGTGGTTTTCAGTGTCTCCCGCGGCATGATTTTCCAGGCCCGGCGGCGGACTTCGCCAAAGGTAGTGGGATCCGGAACGCTGTCATCAACGTAAAGCGACAGCAGACGTCCAATTTTAGATGTTTCGCGCCGATGTTTTTCCTGTACGTCCGCCATAAGCTGTTTAGCCCCGCTGCGGCTCTCATCCTCAAGCTGCTTCATATGGAAAAACATCGCGTCCACCAGGTTATCGCTGAACTGCCGATAGCGGATCCAGGCATAACACAGAAGGTAAAGGCGGGACTGCTCAGGCTTCAGGTTACGCAGATCGTAAACGGTATAGAAATTTACCAGGCTGGCGTAGTACAGCATATTTTGCTGAGAAATATTCAGTGCGGGTAATAGATCACAGGCCTTACAGTGCAGCGGCTCCAGAGTGGCTCGTTTTTCCCGTTCGTGGACCATCTGGCGCCAGCCAAAGTCACGTGCATCCTGCCTGAGGATCGCGAGCCGGGAAAGCGTATCATCGCGCTCAATCAGTTTATCCAGACCGGTAATGGTTGCGTCATCAAGTTGCTCCAGCAGAATACGTCCCAGCCGCTGCCTTTCACTGGAAAGTGCCTGGCTCACCAGCTCCTGGAGCGTGGTGTAGCCGGGGCGCATGATTTTATGTTCGTTGAGCCAGATAATCAGTTCTGTGGCGACAAAGCCGGGTGTCACATCGCGGTGAACAATATGCGCGGCCTGTAATTGAAGTTGTGATGCCAGAGTTGATGACCATGGCTGGTAGTCATATAGTGCACAGATTTTGTTTCGCTGCGCATAGCGCTCGTGTTTAGAGGGCAATTTATCCGGAAGTGACTCCCCGTGAAAATAACGGCTCAGGACAAAATTGCAGTCATCCTTAACATCATCCCACCCGAAGCGGAAAAACAGATGTTTGGCTTTGAAATAAGCGATCTGGAGGATGCAATAAATTTGAGCATGAAGCACCTGGCGACTACAGGCCAGCGTCAGTTCGGACTCATCCAGAGCCAGAAATTCCAGCCGTTGCGCATCATCGAAATCAGGAAGTCCATACAGCGCTTCCTGTTCGGCATTGTTTAAAACCGCCAGCCGTTCACTTTTGCCTGTCGCTTTATCACGCGTTGTCATCCTGACCCCGATTAATCGTGTCCGTAAGAGGATCGCTCAGCGGACGGTAAAAATTAAATTTGCGCTTCAGAGAAAATCACTGCTGACGTTGTCTCATATAACTGGTACGGTATCAATCTCTTTGATGGCCCCTTAAACGTACACCTCATGACTGAAATACGGATTGGCTATGCCCGTTGTTCTACTGATAAGCAAGATTTAACCGCACAACAGGAAGCGCTGGTAAAACTCGGCGTCTCCCCGGACAGAATTTATATCGATAAAGGCCTAACCGGTTCGAACCGGCAAAGGCCTGGCCTGGACCAGGCGCTGGCCGCTGTTCGTTGTGGTGACACGCTGGTTGTTCCCAAGCTTGACCGCCTGGCCCGTTCAGTTCCTGACGCCCGGGAGATCGCAGACGCTCTGCAACTCAGAGGTGTGAAGCTTGCTCTGGGAACCAGCCTCTATGATCCGGCAGACCCGATGGGGAAAATGTTCTTTAACGTGCTGGCTACGTTCGCTGAGTTTGAAGGTGACCTGATACGGCTGCGTACCCGCGAAGGAATGGCTATTGCGCGCGCAAAAGGGAAATTGCGGGGGAAACAACCAAAGCTGTCTGACAAACAACAGAAGGAGTTATGCCGGATGCATAAAACCGGTGAGTATTCAATCAGCGATCTGGCTGAGCTGTTTTCAGTATCGAGACCAACAATTTACCGAACCCTTGCGCGCATCGGCAGTCGAATAGATTAAGCCATAGAGACTTACTGACAACGGGAATAATAAGTAGTAAGAAGAGACTCTGACCAGCATCATTTTTTGGTGGTCAGGATTTAAATTGCGATATAAATCACAATAGCTGAGTTTTTTATGAACTCATCTGGGTGAACCGACTCTGTCAATGTGGATAGTAATAAATTACAACATGTGAAAGGAGTCTGTATGTATCAGGTTGATTATAATAGTTATCGCTCCGTTAAAGGTTTTAATCGGCGCGTCCGTTTTCTGATAATGCATTATACCGCACTCGATTTTGAAAACTCGATTATTGCGCTAACAGGTTCTTCGGTCAGCGCCCATTACCTTGTCCCGGACCCTTCAGATAAATCATATGCAGGTGCCGGTTTTAAAGATATGCGCATTTTTAATCTGGTTGATGAGAATGAACGTGCATGGCATGCAGGGGTCAGTTCGTGGGTCGGTCGCAGTAATCTAAACGATACCTCAATAGGGATTGAGACGGTTAATTTGGCTACCGATAATAACGGAGTATTTACATTTCCGCCCTATAATCCAGTCCAGATTGATGCAATCAAAGAACTGGCATTAAATATCCTTCAGCGCTATCCGGATATTACGCCCGTGAATGTTGTCGGACACAGTGATATTGCCCCCGGAAGAAAAAGTGACCCCGGTGCTGCTTTCCCGTGGAAAGAGCTTTACGCAGCAGGCATCGGGGCATGGTTTGATGAGGAAACAAAGCATAAATATGTTGAGCAGTTTAGCCATGCGTTACCTTCGAAAGATGACGTGACCGGAATGCTGAAACGGTATGGCTACGACACTTCAGGTTCGGGAAGTGACGCCGGTTATGCTCAGTTAATCCGTGCATTCCAGCTGCATTTTCGTCCCTGTAATTACAGCGGTAAGCTGGATACTGAAACTGCCGCGATCCTTTATGCTCTTGTGGAAAAATACAAATAGGGAGATACAGATTATGAATAAATTTATTACGGGTGGGTGGAGCCAGTCACTGTCTGGCAGACCCCTTAAAGAATTCGACGTCATGATGTATGGCATGGTGACAAACCTTGACGGACTGACAACAGGGACGCCGGCCAGCCCCGGCTGGAGTCCGGAAAAGCAGGATAAACCCGATAATACTCCCGATTTTAAAGGGAGGACGCTCTGGGTCTATGGCGGAGGTGGGTGCTCTCCTGAAGGAAAACCTTCAAATCAGGATGAAGTATTGCGGATTGCTGAAGCCACAAAAAGCCGGGGCTGGGATGGCGTGGACTTTGATGATGAATGCAATATGAACACCGGTCTCGTCATTGAGGCAATGAAGCAGTTAAAAAAATGCCAGAAAGAAACCAGTTTTGGTTTTATTGCCGGATATTCTTACAATCATCCGTCTACAGATAACGGTAAAAAACTGAACAAAAAGGTTAAAGGTATCATCCAGTCAGGTCAGTGTGACCGCTTTATCCATTACTGCTATGCTTCAGCGATGTGGAGTAAAGAGGACATTATCGGCAACGTTATTCCTGCCCTGAAACGCACGTTAGAGCATGGAGCTGACAACAAAAAATGTATCCTGGCCCTCACAACACGTGGACTGAATGAATGGAATTTAAATTATTTCATCGATCAGGTACTGGATTTTAATCTTGGAGGGTTATTTATATGGAAATATGAAGATTTAAAAGATGAACATTATAAAATAATCAAAGACAGGCTGTGGAAATAAAAAGTCAGATATGCGCATGTTCCTAAAATAAGTGACCGCCATGGCGGTCACCATAATATTCACTCAGCAGAGCAAATAGTTTCCGCTATTCAATAAAACCCAGCTTAAACTGCGTCTTACCGGCCAGTGACACCAGACCCGGGTTCTCCGGATAAGAGGCAAGCAGGGGTAAAAAGACGGCACCGCCAATAATACTCCGGCTGTCGGAATCTGCCGGTCGTAGTCCCCATATATTCTGGTATGTCATCGGTACATTCTGTCCGTTAATTACCGTATTACCGGTATACAGCATGATATGCCCCGGAATATATACAAGCGTGGAGAACGGCCTGCCATGTTCAGTGAGATAACGAAGCCGTGCGCGGGTATTCTCCTGGCTGAGATCAACAATCCTGGCAACTGACTGTATCTGTGCCGCTGAGTTTCTGGGAAGAAATATCCCAAAGGGCATCATGAGGCTGCGCATTTCGGCAGAGCAGTCATTATAGAAGTTATAATTTCCCCAGCCATAGGGCCTGCTGCTCATCGACTTCATCAGTACAGCTATATTTCCGGGCGTCATTTCCCATGGCATGTCGACAAACTCATCTTTCTGAAGTCTGACCTGGCGAATCTGTGCGCGGCCATCGCTTTCACGCACGGGTACAGTAACGTCAAAAAAGCCGGGCTGTCTGTTCCTGAATGGCAGAATGGTTCCGGGACGTGCAGTAAAATAATACTGTCCTCCTTCATGGACGGAAACCGGTTCTTTAATAAATGCGCCCAGGTTTTTATCTGCCAGCGTAAGCCATTCATTAACAAACTGCTGATCCACCGCTGCAATATCTTCGCTGTGCATCCACCCGGTGACAGTGGGGGACAAAACGTATTTCCAGCGCCTGTCGCGGCTGGCCGCCAGTACGTAGACGGGGGTGCCAGGACGGACAGATGACATCTGTAAATTGTCAAAAGGGTAGCCCTGCCCGGCCTGACGGGGATCGTCATAAGCCGGATCGGCGGTCGGAAGAACCCTGACCAGCGTTTCCCTGACGGCAATTCCCCGTCCCGAAGGGCGATAAACATGGTCGACGCTGGTCGTCGCGTTATTCCTTACCTGCTGTTTCCAGCTGTCCGGGTGGATCCTGAAGTTCTCGCCCCAGGAAATACTTTGCTCCCCCAGATACTTCCTGATGCTGGCGTCGCGGGCGGCTTCAGTCCCTTTACTCAGGACTGATGCGACGTAATAAGGGTTCCAGGGAGACTTTTCGCCCGCCCCCATACCAAAATAACGGGATTTCAGGTCAGAAAAGTGGCGTTGCTGTGCCGCGGTATCCATAACGGGAACATGCCTGTCCGGGCCGGGAGGGAACCATTTATCAACGGACTGCGGGTAGTTTCCCAGCGGGAACAGCGATTTGGTCGGGTCGATATAGTCTGACGGCACATGGCCGGCAGGCGCCACGTCATTTAACCCCGGCCTGTGCGGAGCGGTGTGGCATGCCGATAACAGCAGGGGAACCATCAGGCAAAGAGGCTTTATTCCTTCCGGTATCTGGATTCCTTTCATACAACAACTCCGGTAATGGGCGGGTCACTCAGCTCGCAATACGATGATGCCCGGTTTCGCGCGCATGTATTCCAGAAACGGCGAATCCACCACTTTTCTGTTTGCTGCCAGTGAGGAGGAATTCCTGAACCACACCTGCCCGTCGTGGCGGACCACAATACCCACATGCGAAACGTCCAGCCCTTCAAGCGGAGAGTAGACACCGATATAATCCCCGGTTTTCAGACGGTCCAGTACCTGCTGACTGATGGTGTTTCCGGGAATGTAATTTATTTTACGGGGATGAATGCCCAGCCCCGGGATATACTCCCCCCCGTCCGGTTTACGGTTAAGCTGTTTGTCCGCCACGGCATAGTCAGGGCTGATATCCGGTGTGACATCCCGGGCATTGCGTGGTGCGGTGGTGAACCAGTCGGAGAAGAAGTGCCGGCGGCTGAGGTAGTCAACGTTTCCCCCGGTGTAGCGAACCTCTGTAAGATTATGCAGGAACGATTTCTGGTCATGGCTGCGGGTCAAAGCCTCGACGTAATCTGCCAGGGTAAAGCAGTCCACACCGTTGAAATTCACGACAAGCGCTTCGGGGGTACCGGGCCCGCCGATGAGCGTATCAGCCTGGTAAGGCGTACCGAGAAAAGCAGATGACACGCGGCTGATAACGTCCCCGTGATTTTCACCTGAAGAAGGGATGACATCCGAGCGAATAATCTGGTTTACTTTTTCTGCCGTAACGCTGTCCATGATAGTCTGATATTTTTCTGTACCGGGTGCGGCACAGGCCGTCAGATACGCCGACATAAATAAAATCGTCCATACTTTTACTTTCACAATCATCTTCCTTAAAGGTAAAAATCCCACCTGTACCTTTAAGGAAGATGATTGTAATAGATACAAAAAATCGCCATCGGTTGATTTCCGGTTTAAAAATAAGGAACCGGACGGTGCGGAATGTGAAGGCCATCACGCGACCTGACTCTCTTTCGTTTTTGCTGGGTTATCCTGTGGGGGCTGAGCGCTCAGTGATGCCTGACTGCGAGTGGGTGTCGGAAATTTCGGCGGTTCCGGTGTAGAACCCCTGATTGTGCAAAAGTAGCCGTACCTTTTTATTGTAAACATAAAACCATTTACTTACGCATATATGTTATAGATAATGCGTAAGTTAATAATGTTATGTTGGAGTGTGGTTATGTTTCGAGCAAATGAAGAAGCTGAAAAACTCAAAGCTGAGGCAATCAATTACTTTCTTATTAAAGAGATCACACCATGGCGAAAGGATAATATCGACGCTATCTCTGAAACTGACAGGAAACGAGCTGAGGATGCTTTAAGCGTTATTTGCACGAAACTTGGGCCTGTAGTGTCTTCTTATCCTGAATGGCATCCAGTTATAGCGCTTGGCCGTGATAAGTCGATACCCTGTTACAGGGACACGCAGACGACGCCATCATTTCCGCGCCTTGATCATACGCGTTATATGGCTAACGGTATTATTACATGCCCCTATGGGGATACTGATGAGCTAATCGCTGCTGTAAAGCGTTCCTACTGGGATTTAATGCAATATCTGAGCAGTGATGACATGCGTTTTAGTAGCCTTTCCGGATGGTTGCGTATGGCATCGGACTCCATCGAGTTGCGGGCTTCTTATATCACTGACGAACTCATTACCGCGTTTAAAAATAGTGATTTTGACTACGATGGGAGCGATGTTCTTTCTGATGTATCGGGCTTGATCCCTCTGTATGCGAATACAGCAAAACCAGTGCTAATCTGGTGGAGCTGGAATAATCATGCCCTTGAATCTGATGGCACGATACCTCCTGCGGTGGCGGTTCCTTTAATGTTGTCCAGGACGCTGGCGGATCTGTCATATGCCCAGTTGTCAGAGTCATGGGAAAATATGCGTTACCTGCTTCTCGGGTCTCCTCATGGGGCAAGGTCGTCGCTACTTCTGAACCAGCTAACGGTTAAGCAGTTACGCACAATGTTCAATGGATTAATGGATTCCGGGGCTTTTGGGCCGAAAAAAGGATGAAGGACAAGCCGCTTTTTTTGAGTTTCGGGTGTTCAGTACCTCAACAATCAGGAGAATATATGGATTCTTTAACGAAATTTGCTCTGGATATTTTACGTGACCGAAACTTTTCCCGGCTGGATGAGGAGGTCAGGGAAGAAGTGCTGTCCCTGTTTATTGATGATCAGCGTAAACCATCAAAAGAGGGGCGGAGAACGCTGGCGCTTAATGCTGGCCTGCTGGCAAAGCAAATGGGGGAGCCCCGACTGGAGGTGCTTTCAATGGATGTACTTATGGCCTGTGACAAAGCGGAAGTACGTGAGGTTCTGGCACAAATTACAGACATTCTTCAGGGACAGGCTTAGCATTATTGCCTGAGCGAACGTTTTCCCGTTACTGTATTGCTGTGAAGGGATGGCTGACAGCCCTTATTAATCAAAAGGAAAGGTAATCATGAAAAAATCACTGCTTATTCTGGGCGTTCTGTCGCTTTCCATCAGCGGAATCTCTCAGGCTGCAGGTCAGATGAATGAAAAGGCTCTGCGGGAAAAGGCTGCTTTTGCGCTGGGGGTGACCCAGGATCGTGTCACGCTTGAACAATCTGATCGTACTCCTGAACCCAACAGTTATTTTTTTAATGCCCGTTATCAGGGGAAACTGTATCAGTGTTACGTTGGCACCATTCAGCAGCAGATCATGTCTGACGCCGTCTGTCGTCCAACCGATGGTTCAGATTTACCCCGTTAATGCAGGGAAGTCGGATGGCACCATCGCCAGAACAGCAAAAATTGCGACTGCCCCCGAACGTTCAGGTTCGCCGCCGGGGAAACACATACGTTATTTGTTATTGTAACAATGAGGTGGGTGGTGTGGTTGTCACCGAAACCCCATCCGGCGACACGCAGCTGCGCCCGT
Source organism: Enterobacter sp. JJBC (assembly GCF_036936505.1). NCBI lineage: Bacteria > Pseudomonadati > Pseudomonadota > Gammaproteobacteria > Enterobacterales > Enterobacteriaceae > Enterobacter > Enterobacter sp. JJBC. The sequence goes on along the minus strand of NZ_CP136937.1, from coordinate 13,714 downwards.
ACGTTAAAGACCCTGTGGAACTGAACAAAGATATTGTGGCGCTGGTTGCTCAACAGATGGCTGATGCGTTGATTGAGCATGCCGGCAGGCAACCTGATGGTACCATTCCCTCACCACCGGCTCCCATTCCCGGCACGAAGCTCCTTGAGAACACCATGTTCCCCTGCTCCCGCTGCGGGCGAATTACTGCCCGGCTGGTTTTTGCCCCGGAGTGCGCGTCTGAGGCTGATATGCTCTCTCTGGGTGAACGTCTCCGGAATGACGTCAGGTATGCCCCCTACCCGGTCTGGCTGATTGGTGCGCCGGACAGTGAGGACGATAGCGTTGCCCGGCATCTGACGCTACAGCTGGCACCGGTCAGGGGCGAGGTATATCGGGAACATCCCGACAAGATGAACAGCCGACTGATGGAACTGGATGATAAACATCATTGCTGAAGGACAGCCCCCGGGCTGGTGATGATATGAGAAATATGGAAAAAACGGGTCACCTGGCATGGTGTGCTCTTATCGCCCTGCTGACAGCCAGGGAAGATGGCCTGGTTGAGTCTGAGTCGCAGGAAAACCTGTTTATCACCCGGTGGTTTGCGCAGGTGAAAAAACAGCGCCGTTTTTCACGTGACGTGGCCACCGATGTTGACTGGATCCTCAACCAGGGCCGTACGCTCGGCGTTCGTGCGCGGCTGCGCCATAAGCTGGATTATCTCTGGCGTAGCTGCACCGGCGAACTGTCTGAGCAGAACGACCTTTTTCGCCTGACCTACGCACTGGAGCTGGCGAAGCAGTACGACTGGGGGTATCACGTCCTCAGCGACAGTGAGTGGAGCGGTCGAAATAAGATTCTGCCATCGGCATCGGTGAACAGTATCTGTCTGCTGAAAAGCGCGCTGGATATCGGTTTTAATGATGACGGGACGCAGGTGCTACCTGTGCCTGCGAGAATTGGCGGGCGCGCCGAGGGGCTTAATGCGCTGCTGAAAAGCTGTGGCTGGGAGGCCGTCAGTAATGACGATCACTGGAAACTGGTGACCATCAGCGCTGGTTGACCAGCAAAGAACGGGTCGCGTGAATGCAACTCTTAAGGGGGCAGCTTGGATATCGATAATTATTTTACGCTAAGGCTGTTTTTTTAAGCTAATCTTGCTCGTCTATCTTGAACATCTTCACCGCGCATAACTTGTTTCTTTGTGTGCACTGTGCGTACCAGATAGAACTACATCTTCTTACTCAAGTAATTACTCCTAACTTCCGACAAGATGTACTATCTTCTTCAGAAAGTCCTTGCGGCAGTAAGAACTACATTACTTGACTTATCTACGTCAGATAATAGAATACTAATAACGGATGGTTACAGGGGTTCAGCAATGAATCGCATCCCGCAGCCGGAAACGGTTCGACCAGTTCGAAGCAAATGCGACCTGCCCTGTTTAGTCTTGATTATCTAATCAAACTAAATGGCTGAGGCCCCCGAAAGGGGGCCGCCACTTTCTCACCTGTTGTTAACTTCCTTCGGTCGTCCACTGTTTCTTGGCTTTTTTGCCGTATCCACAGCAACCTTAAATAAGCTAACTGGCTTTTGCGGGATGGGCTCGCCCGGTGCACCAGGTCCAGTACGAGCAAAAAATGCCGAAAGAACGTGTATACGCATCAAACGGTTCTCTTTGAAGAATGCAACGCAGATCTTGTATGGCTCAAGCTGGTTCGTAGCACTATTCATCATCTGAAGCGTGAAATACTTTTCTTCAGTGGTCTGATAGAGCATCAACGATGGAAGGTTGGGCAGAATGTGTTGCAGTTGCTTTGATGCTTCATACCGTTCAAGACAAACGGAGATCGACTCTCTCGCATCTTGATATTTAAAGGGGATGTTGTAAGGCGTACCGTCTTTAGTGAAGCAGTGCATGCCATAAGTTACGACAAACTTAAAATCTTGCGTCTTACCTTTGTAGGTAATCTCATGTGCATTCAAATGTGACAAAGAGTAACTCTGGCCGTTGTGAGTAAACGGCGCCCATTCCTGCACAGATTCAATATGGTACTTAGCCACTGTCATCCCCAGCTATTTTTTTTGAATTCTACCATAGTTTTTATCCGCTCAAGCTGAAGTGCTAATGCCGCAAGGTGTGGAGCTGTAATCCCACCAGTTACGCTGATTGTAGACAGGAAGCATCATTTGCTTATGTTTGGATAAATTTCGTCTATCTTGATATATAAGTTGCCAGTTTCGGCTGCCCGTCTGATTTTTTCTTCCATCAACATTCTGAAACTGATGTTATTTTTTAACATGAGAACAAGATCATAACCGCTGACACAGATGACCTTCTTTCCCCTCCCCCATGCATCCAGACCACTTTTTGTAAATCCAGCCCAACTGATAAATACGCCGCGAGCCCATGAAATTTTCTGATCCAGCTTGCCATGAAATGCATGGAGATCAGCGTTTCCTGTTTTAGTGCTATGCCACTTTGCTTCCACAAGATAGGTTTCATTATTTAACAGAAAACTGCCGTCAATCTGTTCGCCCTTCAACCTGAATGCGCCTTTAGGGGAAAGATAGAAAGCGGTAAATAGTTCGTTAAGCCATAATTCAAAGCTGTGACCCCGTTGGTGAGGCGGTTGGTTATGGAGGGTTTCCAGGCCTTTAAGAAAATAATTATTATCGATGCCGGTGGGGACGATCAATGCGGGTGTCTTGCCGGCTGCTGTAAGACTGTCTGCTCCCTGAATTTTGGATATCAATCTACCGTAGACAGCATCATCCTGAGCAGTGATCACGTTGTCAGGCATTGTTTTCCTGTATTCCCAGAGTCGAGTGACCACTCTAAGAACTGTTTCCCTGTCATCTTGCTTCAAAAGGCAACGCAACCGCTTCATTTTTGAGTCGCCATCTTTCCGATAGATGTCGTTGTCTATATCGATTGACAGCTCAGATTCGAAAAACTCGCGCATTGATTTGTTTGTGAAATTCAGAACATAGCCTGCATTATGTGGGTCTTCAAAAAGCTGGTTTATATTTTTGATATCACTTTCTGTAAATTTCATTCTTTATTACCGTAAATTGTAGCCTGCCCAGTCTGACTGTTTTTACAAACCCGAATAACAGTCATTTTGGAAACGCCTGCAAGACGCGCTGTCTCATTTAATGATTTACCGTTCAATAAACGTAATGTCCTTATAAGTTCATGCTTGGCCATGTCCGGCTGTCTCCCTGCATACTTACCCTCAAGCCTGGCCTTTTCAATGCCCTCTTTCTGGCGCCTTCGACGATCCTCATAGTCTTTGCGTGCTATAGCTGCAAGCATATCGAGCATCATCCCATTTACAGCCCTGAGCATGCTGCGTGTAAAGTTGTCTGAAGCAGCATGGGTAAGCGCTATATGGCTAGTTGGAAGATCTAGACTGATAACCGAAAGTTCTTTTTCAATTATCCGCCGTTTAAGTGTATCCCAGTCGGCATCACTCAGACGTGAAAGACGATCTACCTGCTCAATCAGAATTACATCACCTGATTCCATATCAGACAGCATCCGATTAAGTTCCGGACGGTCGAGCGATGCTCCAGATGCGTTTTCAACATACCAGCCAGCTATGCGTTGCCCATGATGAGCAGCAAACTCCTTCAGCCTGGTTTTTGCTCGAAGTGCATCCTGCTCAATTGTTGACGCGCGAAGATACGCATAAATGTACATTTTATCGCCTGTGGTTGCTTTTAAGTGGTATCATAATTGTGGGTAACATTTAAATGGTATCTTAGCAGGGTTTTAGATTCTAAGTCGCTAGCATCTTTTGGGGATACCCAATTGTTACAACCTGACGCGCCCGGTGGGCTTGTCCAACCCCTCCCCTGTTCAGAAACGAGTTCTGAACAGACTCACGGTTTGCGCTGCTGGTCAACAAAATAAAATACGATCACCTGAAATATTTTGTGGACACTTTTTCCGATAGTGCCGAAATGTCCAATATGGATAGCATTTTTTGTGCATTACAGAAGGGCCGCGACAAGTGGATTAAGATGGCAAACCTAATGCTGGGCAGAATTACCTGAGTGTCCAGATCGACGCGAAGAACGCACAAGAGGAAGGCAAAGAGACTTAAGTTGCACAATAGAACAAACACTCACAAGGAGTTTTAAATGGTTCTATTACTCGATGCGTTTCTGTCTGCCCCGCTTTTGTCCCAATGTGCTGCCACAGTATTTCTCTTGCTGCTGATATGGCTGAAAAAAATGGAATGAGTGACGAAAGACTTAATTCATGCCAACCTGGACAGAATGACAGTTACGTCCACGGCCGCCAGGGCTTATACTCATCTCACATGAATAATGGACGCTCTGATAATGAGTACCTTTTGGTTATGGGTAGATAAACTTCACTTGCTGCTAATAGTAGTTTGCATTCTGTTTGTTATTCTGCGGCCTGTTGCTTGTGCTATCTTCAGTGGAGTAATTGCCGGAGTCACGGTGATTGCTACTTACCAAACATTAAGCTCCTGGATTTTCGGTGGAGCTATGATAGTTTTTTTTGGTGGCATGACTCTAGTTCATCTATGTGAGAGAATCAGGTTTCGACGACGTAAATAACAGTGTAATAAGCGATGCAAGACTTTGTGCTACCAACAGAACTGGACAGAAAGTGCTGTATGTCCAATCTGCCTCGGATTTATACTGACAGCCATGAAAATCACAGCATGAGAAGGGACAGCAGATGGCGGTTGAGTGGGTGGAGGTGGCAGACAGTGCCGTTAAAATCGGGTTGGGCGCGTTAATCACCATTGCTGGCGGCTGGATCACACTGAAATTAACACACCGCCACGAAATAAGGAAAGAAGCAGCAGCGCAGAGGCTAAAAGATAAAGAAAAAAAGCAGAACGGTATGTGGAATTTCTTACCTTGTCTCAATCTCTCATGCAAACATATTTATATGTGCAGTGTGAAGCAAGTAATGATGATTATCTTGCATACCTGCGCATACATAATGAGATAACGATTACGTCAGGTTTAGTCATAAGGAAAGCGGCATTTAAACTCCAGTTTGATGTTTCCACTTTCATTTTATACAACAAAACACACGACATAGAACTTGTTACAGCACTGAGGGATGAGGCCAGAAACTCTGTTTCAGCGTTTCAGGCCATTGTGAACGAGGAAATCTGCAACGGAAAGTTTGGCGCAGCAAGCCAGTAGAGCTGGACAGAATCACCTGAACGTCCAATATGGTGCGGGAATTAAAGGTGTCATAACAGTAGAAAGGCCGCAGCAGCGGCCAGTCGGTTTTGGATTGAAAAAAAACTTCTATTTAATCATCTAAGCCACTAAAGTTTAAGTCATTAAGATAGTTTCGTATATCAATCTGTGATTTTTTACAGTAGTTTTTTAGCAATAACCATATATTTAGATCGTACTCGTTATGATCAAGGCAGTTTGTATATATAAGCATATCCACTTCATGATTTTCGTGTATGTTAACCTCAGAGATAAGCATGAGATTCTTAGCTATAATTTCATTAAAAGATTTGTGAATATCGCTATCATTTGTTTCACGACCAAATGCTCTACATACTTCAGCTACATCAACATATAATGAATCATTATCTATACGGTAAAGACCGTACGGGTGATTTGATCTTGCTATTCCACAAGCAAATACTTTCCTTGAGTACGGAGTTAATGATAAATACTTGGCAATAGATGAATTAAATGCATTTACGGCATCATTCATTTCATCTTCAGCCATTTTATAATTCTCTGGAAAAACAGTTTTGTACAGATTTTTTAGATTTGATACTTTTTGGAATGAGCTATCTATGGTGTAATCTTTTAAGCTTAATAATATTTTATTGGCAATTAGATCATCGGAGAAGATTTTTTCATGTTCTTCTTTCATCTTTTTTAATGATGAAACATCATATTTTACTGTGTCGTTTGTTTCAATATGATGCGGGTAACATAGTAACATTAAGTTATCAAAGCTGCGCCTATCTTCGTTCGACATCTTGTCATTAAATCGCTCCCCACCCGTATTGGCTGCTTCAATATGACAAACCTGGCCCACAAAATTGCCGGAGGGATCTATCATTGACTGACCGCATCCAGGGAAGCAACATAAATTACCAGATAGAGAAAACAATCTCCTTAGAACTTCCGGAAGTGGTTTTAATCTTTTTACTTCTTCTTTCATACGAATAACTCCTAAAAAGGCCTCTCAAATGGCCTAACAGTTTATCGATCAAATTCTGCTCTAGGCCACATATAGTTAATAATAACAAAAAGAACTGGACAGAATTACCTGAGTGTCCAATGACGCGCGAGAATTAAACGGGAAGCGTAAAAAGGCCACTTTGCGACCTTAATCTTCTTATTCACGCATTATAATGACTCATAACTTGGTTCGCTATTCCCGTATAGCCTGGATAAATACGAGATTCACCATAGCCATGCTGAACAAGTTTTTCCTTTAAATGTTTCGCTTCAGAACAAGGAAGTGTGATTTTAATAAATATCTTTTCTTTGTTTTGATATTGAGATGGAAGCAGTTTATCTAATTTTAAATCAAGGGGGGTTCTGTCAACCTTTATCTGGCCTGCATTTATTTCTTTAAAATTAAATTTCGTAAGGATGTGAGTAAATAGCCCCTTTTGTGCTGCTAGATTTACATTATCAGAGTAGGGAGGTGTAACCACTTTGAAAGGGAAATCTTTATTTAAGTTGGAATATAAGGATATGGATTCGGCATTAAAACACCAAATTGCCAGATTACCTTCATCTTGGTTTACACCACTTGCCGCAAAATAGGCAGAAATAAATGGGTCGTACGACCAGTCAAGTAACCTAGTAGGGATACCATAATGTTGGGCAAGGGCAGTTGTTTCTAATAGATATGATGGTATCCAGTAATGTGTTCCGTTCATACTAAGTGAGAATGTTAAATCATACTTTGTCAAAAGAGATTCTCTTAGTCTCTCAGCGTTTGGTACTTTAAGTCCATGCTGATCAGATAGTTTGTAGAACTCCCTTAGCATCATGTATTCTGTTTGAATTTGATGCCACTCAAGATTTGAGTTTCTTCGCTCACCATCTTTTATTCTAGGGTACTGATTGTCTGAGATATACCGCTTATCTTCTCTTAGAATGGATGGTAATAATTCATATTCCTCTCTTGAGTGCCCTCTGAAAACATAACCTCTAAGATCATTATTCCAACTACAAAGAAAATTTAAAAAATCATTTGCGCTTAGAAAGTGTTTATATTCAGTTATCATTCCTATTCCTTTGAATCGTGTAGATATAATAGATATATATTACCAAGCGAGATTACTATTCTCCAGATGAAATGGACAGAATAACCTCCCTGTCCAGGTGGTGCGGGAATGAAACAGGAAGCGGCCAGAGTCCGCTGCTGATCTGCCCGGACACGTCGACCGGAGCGCGGAATCTTGTTCAAATTATCTGGCTCGGTCGTAGCCGTTCCGGATGTTGGTCATCAGCTGCAGCTCAACGCCGATGCGAACATAATTTGGTTTTTTACAGTGAGTTAGGTTATTTTCATTACGAAAATTATCGGTGAATTTTTTTGATGGAAGCAGTCACGGCGGTGCGCTACGTGAATTCTGCGATTTTCGCAGGGGTGAAGGACGAAAGAATCTACGAGAAACGTCAGAAAAAAAGACCGCTGACACGACCTTTCTTTCTTGAGTTCCTGAAATTAGCTTGCGGTTTTTTTAAAAAAATAGCTGTTCCTCATTCCAGCGTTCAGGAAATCCCATTGAAGCATAGAATAATTTAGATACCGGATATTCTTCGAATAGTGCTTGAACTTCTTCCCCAAATTTCTCAAAACCAAATGCACTCAACATTTTCTGAATAACGGCAAGTGAGGTATATATCCGATTAAGTTGATCTCGGTTTGTTACATTTGTTTTCACTAGCGGAATGTCTGGGTTAAGTAAGTTCTTCACCAGCTTAGGTGCTCGTCTGTTTCTGTTAAATAAACGAGTGTGATGACAGCAATCATTACGTACTGTATGGATGACAGTTAACCAGTCCAAAAGAGTTACATAGTCTTTTGCCCCCGCAATTCTCGATGCATATCTATCCAGTTTCAAACTTGCGATAGAATGAGGATTAAAGGCTTCTAACAGGCTTTTCAGATTACCGAAGGTTAACAACTCAATTGACACCCATCCTGGAGGCAACCCCCGGTGAAACGGACAATATTCGTTAAAGTATTTTGACCTATAATGTTCTGCAAATTCTTCTTTTGATTTTCTGAATGACATGCTTACACTGGAAACAGTTCTGATATGATTATCACTATGATTAAATAGGGATGAATCTAGATACCAAAACGAATTTTGATTTTTTCCAGTAACCCAGTAATCAAAAGAACTGCGCACGGCAATTTCAATTTTTTGTATCAATTTAAAAACCAGCAGCCGTAACCCCTGATCAAACAGATATAGCTCATGCGCTTTATCAAAAGTTGCCTCTGGATAATATCTGCGGGTAGCCTCGTCACGAAAAGGAATCAGATAGGCTTTAAATCGGTAGTAACTACATCTCTCAAGTACCTTTCGCGCATTGTCAACATCAGCGATAGTTAAACCATCTCGTTGCAGTTTCTGACACAAATCAGAGCTTGACTGGTAAGGTTTTTGGTATGGAATGAGATCTGACAATTCAACAATCCTATCGAAAAGCCAAAAAAAAAGCCTCCACTCTTACGACTTGAAGTCTGGAGGAAGCTGTTGTTACGGAGAACAATACTATACTATTGTTCTTCTTTTTTAACAAAAAGTGCTATCCAGCATAGGGACTAGGGGCGATAAGGAGGTATGTTGTGAGGTTATCCCATAAGTGCTTCACCTGCTAGAAATTTGTTAGCTGTGTTTTATTGTGGACAGAATTAGCTGAGTGTCCAACCCATTGCGGCGCAGGGATAAAGCTGTAAACTTTTACTGATGAACAAAGTAGCCCGTTGGGCATAAGACAACACGGAGCAAACCTTGGCTAAGGTAACCAGAATTCAGGCCGGAAGATACGCAGTAGATGATGGGCGTTGCATCATAAAAAATAACTCTGGGTGGCTTATTGTCGATGCTAATGGCGCTCATGATTTTGGACCTGTCCCCACATTAGCGGCAGCTAAGGAATATGTTGAGTCTGGTACTGTTCCGCTAAGGCAGCACAATTTCTCTACATCTCATGGTCGAAGACAAAGTAAAAAAGAGTTTAATGCGTATTTGGCATCTGAAGCTAAAAATGGCAATCCAATGCCAGCCATTCTTTGGGTAATTGTCCTTTGCATCATCTGCGGTATTGTAGTGGCAGTTCGAGGTTATTAATCAGGACCACTGGCATGACCTTTCTGAAAACCCCAATGTGCTAGGCTGACGTGCCCGTCGGGCATGTCTAATCCTTCACCTGCTCAGATGCAAGCTATGAACAGGCGCTGTGCGTCAACAAAATCAAATATGATCACCAGAAATACTCAATATGTGATTTCGCATGCGAAAACTATTGAGTATCATTATTGATACTCAATGTTTTTTCTGTATACTGTTTGTGTCGTCCTGAAAGCACGACAATCAACGCAGAGGCAGATAGCTGCTTCTGCATCTGGCGAAACGCCTGACTCATAGGAGTGTGTATGAAATACCGTAATCATCTCATTACATTACTGAAATGCTCTCTCAAGTCGTGCCGCCCCTTCTCAAACATTTCGCATGCGAAATCTTAAGGACAGATCCATGACCCTGAAAATTGGACCCATCGGAAAACTCATCGTTGTATGCAGCCAGAAGGGCGGAATCGTTAAATCGCAGTCATCCAGTGAAATTGCACATGACCTTCGTAGTGCTGGCTTTCGTGTGCTTGAAATTGATATGGACTGGACAACTGGTCTGACGGAGAGGGCTTTCCCCGATGACTTACCTTATGAAATTGAACGTGAACCTTTAAGTAACAGTTTTACTCCTGGCGAGGCGAACACATATCAGCTTTTCTTCCCGGATACAGAGGTTCGACCCATTGAACTTCCCGGCGGGCGCTTCTTTATTGGTGCTACCAGTGAACTAAATGAAATTAACTATCGCAACAGCGATTGCATGTTCGACTTCAGGGACCGTATTGAAGAACTGAAGAAGCAGTTTGATTTTATTATTGCCGATTCAGCACCATCATATTCGAATGTCATGATCGCAGCTCATATGTCAGCTGATTACCTTCTGATCCCTACTCTGCTGGAGAAACAGGCCCGTAATGCAGTAGGTAAACAGCTTGCCTATATGCAGAAAATTAAGCGGAACTATAACCCTTCTCTCCAGTTTATGGGGACGTATGTGACCCAGACGCAGGTGAAAAATTATAAAAAGCCGCTCAAAGAAGGGTATCTGGGGCCTATTGATACACTGAACCTGAATCTCCTCATCGAGATCCTTCAGGGTAAGGGGTACTCCGAAGAATACATTCTCGCTTATATATCATTTGTACCTGCAGCTGCAAAAGAGGCGATCGAGCTTGGTCTATCCTTTGATGAATATGACCCTAAATGTCTTCCTGCAATCCAGTATAAAGAACTTACACAGAAAATTATTAAGCTCGCTGGAGGTAAGTGATGGCTAAGAAACCGTTCATGAAACGACTCCAGGCGCAGCAGGAAATGAAAAAAAATGCGACTGCTGTACATGATATCGAACATGTCATTGTAAACAAACAGCCAGATGAGCAGAGCCATGATATAGCTGCGCACCAGATTATGGCGGATATAGCACGCCCGGACATCGAACCAGATGGGCAGATAATCCGTGTAGATATAAATCTTGTATATGCTGAAGAACAAGTGCGACCTGAAGAAGACTTCGATGAAGAAGTTATCGAGGGTATGTCTGACACCTTTGAAACTATAGGGATGCTTACCCCACCTCGTTGCTATCCTCGTGACAGGCGCGGCTACCAGATATGGTTAGGCGAAACTCGAGTTCGTACTGCTCGAAAACGTGGTGATACCCATATTGATATTTATGTTGGTAAACCACCGCGGGAAAGAAAAGAACGCATCATCGGCCAGCTCATTGAAAACCTGCAGCAGTCTGGTTTGAAACCATTAGCGACTGCAAAATCGTTTTATGAGCTCAAGCATAAGTTCAACATGACAGGTGAGCAGATCGCAAAAACGATGGGAAAACCTACCTCGTTTGTCAGTAAACACCTTCGTCTCATTGATGCACCAGAAAATGTTACTGCCCTTCTTCGGGATAAAGTTACATCCGATGTCGATCTGGCATACACATTGATTCAGGTAAATGAAAACTCCCCCGAAGAAGCCGAGAAGCTCGTCGCAGCTGCGAGGGAGTCAGGTATTTCACGCGCGCAGGTTAAAGCTGTTCTTGATGAAGTAAAGAACAAAGGCAAAGATAAAATTTCGCATGCGAAATCTAAGGCTCAGAACAAAAAGCCTGCCAGGCCTGTAGACAGCAATTCAGGTGTAAAACCCTGGCAGGTCGTTGTCGACATAGACGGTCAGCAAGGGACCATAATGACTGACCGCGCGCCAGACGCAGAGGGATATGTGTGGGTGAAACTGGAAATTGGTGAAATTTCAGTTGAGGCATCTGAACTCCGTGTTAAAGGGATGCGATCTCAGTAATGAAATCTACTCCATTCACCGAAATGGCCACGGAATTCCGTGGCCAAATTGTCCGCCTCTGGGCGCTTCAGTATCCCGGAACTCAATCCGAAGCTGCTGCCGCACTAACAGAAGCGGCTATCAAACTTGGGTACGTAACAAGAAGCAGGCCTGTACCCGGAGCAGCATTAACCACATGGTCCTTGAGCCCGGCAGAAACTCCGTTATGGGCGGCTCAGACGGCATTAACGTTGATGTTCGGCGCCGGCTGGAAGCCAGAAAGTAACCAGGACTGGTGTGGAATGTCGGCGCTTATATTCAGATCTAATCGTACACTTCCACTTGAGCAGCTCGTCGCTTCCTTGCCTGAGAACATAGATAGGCGAACCGCTACCGGATGGCTCGTGGCTGCAATCGAAGAGGACGCCCATTACCGTTATAACAGGAAACCCAGATGACCTTTCAGGAGCTTGATGCTTGTATCGCAGGTTCTGGCCGTCGTTCTATAGCTTCAGCGTTGATCGCTTTTATTCTTGATGCGCTTGATGACGGACAGGACGGAGTTGATCTTGATAACTTCCAGGGCCACACACACTTCGTTCGCAATAATGTAACTACGGTAGCCAGCTATCTGCAGTTGCATGGGATTATTCAGGTACTGTATTACCGTGATGGTGCTGCAGAACGTCAGTATGAGTCCGTTAATAATTACGGGCGGTGGGCGAAGCAGCACTATCGGCCCTCTCAGGCACTCATACAGCTGCACAGGCGTGATTAATTCATAAGATTTCGCATGCGAAATCTTTAAGTGTCCGATCACCTTATGATGGCCATCGGTAGTTCGTTCCACCTGGTCGTATATGCAGGAGAAAGCATTTCTCGTTTCATTTGCCACTCAGGTGCGATGCCTCGTCCCGCAAACCACACTTTCCCCAGACCGGAATGGTTAATGCCGTCCACGACTTTCATCAGCTGGTTACTGTTGCTCCGGGGCTGAGTATCATCGAAGAGGTTCAGCTGCGAAACCCCGGTAGGAGTGAAATCATTGAGCATGCAACCTGCTTTTGCATATAGATGGCCATTCACCCAGATCCGATCCAGTGCTTTCACCGCTGCGGCTATGATGTCCCTGGTATCCTGCGAGGGAGTCATCAGCTTTTCACTGGCCACATTCCCGTAATACGGTTCGTTCACAGCGAACGGTGACGTCTTCACAAAAACGGCAATATGCCTGCAGAACTGACGCTCGCCGCGCAGCTTTTCAGCTGCACGCTCAGCGTACTGACAAACTGCCTGGCGCATGGCTTCATACGTCATGACACGCTCCCCAAAGGATCGGCTACAGATAATCTGCTGTTTTGGCGGAGGCGCTTCTTCAAGCGAAATACAGCTTTCTCCGTTGAGTTCCCGAACGGTTCTCTCCAGCACAATGCTGAAATTTTTCCTGATAAATACAGGGTTCGCGCGCGCCAGCTGCAGTGCGGTAGTGATGCCCATCGTATTAAGCTTTATTGAGATCCTGCGACCTACTCCCCAGATTTCTTCCACCGGCTGTAGTGAGAGCAGTTTCTCCGTTCGCTTTGGATTGCCTGAAGTCAGAGCAAGTACGCCACCAAACTGCCGCCATTCCTTAGACGCCCATTGCGCGCTTTTAGCCAGCGTTTTGGTCGGCCCCATCCCGACGCCGATTGTCAGCCCTGTACCGGAGCGCACATGCTCGCGCAGCTGCCGGCCGAAGTCCTCATAATCAATGCAGCTGTCTATACCGCGGATACCCAGAAACATTTCGTCAATACTGTACTGCTCCACGCGCGGCGACAGTTCCTCAAGATGAGACATTACCCTGTTCGACATAGACGCATAGAGCTCGTAATTGCTCGAGAACGTGATGACCGGCTCCGGGAATTGTGCCGTCTTCAGCTGGAACCAGGGGACGCCCATTTTAACACCCAGCCGTTTCGCTTCGGCACTGCGCGCGATGACGCAACCATCATTATTACTGAGTACCACAACGGGCCTGTTACGCAGGTCAGGACGAAACACCTTTTCACAGCTCGCATAGAACGAATTCACATCGGCGAGCGCAAACATCAT
>NZ_CP136936.1:0-87769 GCF_036936505.1 Enterobacter sp. JJBC | reverse complement strand
ATGCACGAAATACGGATGCCGCGAGAAACGGCGTTTCTGGGCACGATGATACCCGTCCCGAAGTACTTTCGGAAGCTCGCTAAAGTTCGCAGGTCGAAGATATTTAGGATCAGCACACTTACACGCCGTCGAGTGTGTTCCGCGACGACGGCGAGTACGCTTCGGAGAAACAACAGCAGAATCGCGTGCTTCACGCAGATTCGCTAAGTCGTATTCCGACCAGTCGAAATAGGTAGAATCGGAAAATGTTCCGCTATTCAAACCCGCCCGCACTTATGTTGCACGGAAGGAGCAAATGGCGCAGAAACAGGTGTTGAACTTTTCTGAGCATAAAACTATACTCCCTGCATAGAGCAACAGCTTCTATACAGTTTAAGTAGGCCCCGTTAATCTTACCGTCCCGCCAAGAATGGATGAGATTATCGGGGTTTTTGCTTTTCTGGTCCCAGGTTGATACCTATCAGAACCAGTTCCCTGCCACCTTACGGCGTGGCCAGCCATCAAAATTCTTTATACGAACAGGAATTTAGCATTCAAAGACAGTTCGATCAAGGAATGTGACTACTCACCTAACAATTCTCGTTTTATGAGCAGCTCTATCGCTTCTGCCTGAGTTAACCCATTCTCCTGACAAAATGCGTCCAGTTTATCTTTGTGAGAATTCTGGATGAACACATTTACAGGTTTATGAGTCTCCCTTTTACGGGATACCGAACGCATTTTCCTCTCACTTACACTAAGAGGCGTACCCTTTCGGTAAGCCCGTTTCGATGAGGAAGTTACTGCATTATCGATCTGCGACATCTCTGCCTCCTCAAGGATCAAACTTGGATCGTTTGCAGAGAATACTACAGATTCCTGAAATCAGCGACTTACTTTATGAACGTAACCTGTGTTGGCGCACGGTTTACGTTTCAGGATCGTTTTTTGGGATGTCAGTACGTCCGTTTCCAGTCCGTTCCCTGCGCCCAGCGGGATGTCCAGTGGTTCAGGTAGCTGCGGGCTAAGACTGGGTCATCCCAGACGACAAGCACGTTCTCTGAATTCGAACGGTCTGCAGCCCGGCTGAAGTTAAAGGAGCCGACCTGGGTGTTGCGGCCATCAACGACGATCACTTTGTCATGGAGAATTTTGTAGGCACTGACTGTACGAACCGGGATACCAGCACCAACCAGAATGTTCATGGCTGCTTTACTGGCGTTGTTGTTCTTTCCGGTATTAGCTTTCCAGTCCAGAACCACGCCTACATCGACGCCCCGACGTTTTGCCCTGACTAGTGCCCTGGCCACCTCCGGAGAGGTGAAGGAATAGCCCACAGACGGATTTCCTGTTGCGCGGTCTCAATTGTCTTAAGAACCAGCTGGAGAGCTGTACCTTCCGGAGAAAATCCTGCCTCAACGGTGGCTGCGTAAGTATTCGGTACTGGCACGCACAGAACCAGACCGAGCAGACTGGGCAGAAACCATCGGCACATATGTTTTTTAGACATTATTTGCATGGTATTTCCTTCGCTGGATGTATTCAGAAACGCCGGAATCGGGGGAAACTTGCTTTTCCCCGATTGCCGGGGTTGGACAACGACGCCCTGCGGAGGCGTCAGGCCGTTTAGTTGAACAAACAGGATCATGCGGAAGTTTTTTCGGCCCTCAAGCTTTGTTCCCCTCGATCCATTGCGGGTAGTCCTTGCTGATATCGCATCGCAGCGTTTTATTGCCAACGCTGATGATGTAACCCGGAGAATACTTCTTCTCACCATCGCTACAGCGGTTATCCTCCTTCAGGCTGTTTACCTTTATCACCTCCGCCAGAATCTGTCGCAGAAGCACGTTAGTCGTGACCGGCTCAGGCACCGCGGTAGGCGCTGCCATAATCTGTTCAGGTAGTTCTGAATGGATAAGTACAGGCCCTTTTGACGAAGCAAACGTCGGCCCGCTTAATGACAGGCAACCGGAGATAACCGCAGATAAAGCGATTTGCTTATTTTTCATGTGAATTCCTTTTGTTTGATTGAAGCGACAGTAAAGACAGGTCAAAGAACACTGACCAGAAAACCAATACACAGCAGATGGAGGGCATACGCTGGTGCAAACCACCGTCCGGCCTGCAGGCGTCGTCCGGGAGCCGGTACCAGCCCGTGCACGCAAAACAGTACAGTCAACGTCAGCAGTACACCGGAAAGCGTCATCACATCACCATGTCGGGCATTAAGCAGGCCGACCAGCAACAGCCAGACAGCAAACAGGGCTGGCCGAAGTGAGTCCCGGATCTGCCAGATAAGAAGCGCGCCGGCGAGCATCAGCAGACCTGGTATACCGTAACTGGCAGAGCTAAGCGGCAGATACCCCACCAGGGCCGTGAACGCTGCAACGCCATTAAGCACGGTCGTCGCCTGCAGGAAGCGGGTCACCTGCATGACAACAGCGAAAGCGAACAGGATATTCAGTTGCCACCACATGAGTCCGGCTTCCCTGAAGGCCAGCCAGTAACCCGGCTGGGTCAGGAGTGCCATCAGCCACAGGCGGTTGAGGCTGTGCTGCCGCAGGGTTTTGCCTGCCATGTTGCAGCCACTGACCAGCGCAAACAGGGGGAATGCACAACGCCCGGCCATGTTCAGTAAGGGCATATCCAGCTGGAAGGCAGTGGCGATGTGGTCCCCCACCATTGCCATAAACGCGGCCATCCGGATGACATCGCGCTGCAGCGCGGAGAAATTCAGGGCCAGCCTGAAAGGATGCAGGGCAACAGATTTACCCGGATTCATGTTGCAGCCTCCTGTCGTTGTGCGCAAAGGTGTGCTCTGACGCGCTCCGCCAGCTGTTGCTCATCATCGCCACGCAGCAGCGGGATACCCGCCTGTTTCAGCACCTCTTCCAGCAGCAGGTCACGCCGCTGACGTTTCGGCGCCTGATGGGAACGGTCGTCCAGCTCCACTGCCACAATGATTCGCCCGGCGCGGTCCGTGATAACCACATCGCAGTGCCACTACGATACCAGGCGAAACAGTTGCCACCATTCACGGCTCCCGGACTTACAGTCGAGCGCCACTCTGACGATATCGGCCACACGAACCTGCGGACACAGCCGCCACTGGCGGGTATCGGTCACCCTGTCGAGCCGGCGCAGAAAACGCTGCTCCCGCGCCGTCATCAGCTGACCGGCACTGACGAACGACGGTCGGCGGCACAGCAACAGTTCAGTTCTGCCCGGCCGAATCCCTTTTTCACGCAGCATCTGCAAAAGCGGATGCCGGGCCGAACCGGCCTGCCTGAGCAATACCACAAATCCGGCGAGCAGAACGGCAATGATGAATATTCCGGTAAACATACACATATCCTCCCTGAATCAGTCCCCACCGAGCGTTTTTTCCAGCTCAATGTCTTTTTCCGGTACATTCACCACCCACTCACGCTCGGTACGCAGCATCTGTTCGCGCACCTGCTGGCGGATACCCCGACCGTCAGCCACCGCTTCCTGAATAGCCTCTTCCAGCTCACGTTCTCCCCGTGCTGTACCGTCACGCAGCCGACGTTCTTCATCGGCAGACAACCGTGTTTCGGGTCTTGTGCTCTCCTCACCCGACACTGCCGGCAGCAGTTCCTGCCGGGCCTGCTCCGCCAGCTCCCGGGCAGCTTTTTCCTGTGCCTCTGCCAGTTTCTGCTGCTCATCCGGAGGCAGCGTAATGGGGTCTTCCGCTTTCGCCGCCGATTCAGCCTCCGCCACACTGCGCACTGTTCGTGCAACCTCATCAGGTTCCGTGATTCGTCCCCCGGTCAGGCGGGCTGCATTGAGCAACCGTTCTTCACCGTGCAGGCGTATCACCACCCCGCTCTCCGGGTTCTCCTGCGCCAGGCGCAGCGCCGTCTGTGCATCATCAGCAATGAGTGTCTGTCCGTTACGGCTGGCCTGCAGGCCGGCAAACTGCGCATCCTCCCCACCACGCAGCCGGGACTCATCACTGAGCACCACGCGCATCCCGTCATCCTCAATCCGGATTTCGGTCAGCAGTGCCCCGGCTTCTTTTCCGTGACGGGTCCACGCCGGCAGGGCCACATAGGGTGACGGGTATTTCCTGCCGGCAGCAATGAAGCGCGCCATTGTTTCACCCTCAAGGCCGTT
Organism: Enterobacter sp. JJBC; assembly: GCF_036936505.1. Classification (NCBI taxonomy): domain Bacteria; kingdom Pseudomonadati; phylum Pseudomonadota; class Gammaproteobacteria; order Enterobacterales; family Enterobacteriaceae; genus Enterobacter; species Enterobacter sp. JJBC. Next base: position 83,653 of record NZ_CP136936.1, on the reverse strand, counting down.
TTCCGCCAGAACCCTGCGTCCCAGTGCTGTTTTATCCAGTCGTGAGGCGGTGGCCAGCAGTCGGTTGCCGGTGTCGGATTCGTGGTCACTTTTCTGGTGCAGCAGGTCGTGAGCGGTCTGTCCGGCATTTGAGTGCCGGGCATCGGTACTCCAGCCAGCCAGATCGTCGGTATAGACTTGCACATGCTCTTTTGCTCGTGACAGCGTCACATAAGTGGACTCCAGAGACGCCATTCTTTTCCTGCCACCTTCGGTACCGGTCAGGGCAATGGCAAAGCGTTCACTGGCCCCCTGCACGCCATACACCGTCAGGGCATAGGCGAGGTCAATATGACGGTCCTCCGTCATGGCCTGCGGGTCGAGAATTTTCTCCTGATCTCCCTGGCGAAAGCGGATGGCCCCGTCGTCAGTGAACCCGGCCACCTCCCACAGGCTGTTGGCCACATAGCCGCGGTCGGTGTCCGAGCGGGTAAAGCGCACCCTGTCCCCCTGACTGATCGTCAGATCGCGGGGTGTGAAGAGGGAAATATCCTGTGCAGTGTTCTGCTGAGGAGAGATCAGCACCGACTCCCCGTCAGCATTACGCAGCGTGACCACGGCGTCCTGCATATCCACCTCCGCCACAGTCCAGTAGCGCTCGTTCATCATAGCCACGGCGCCGGTGTACTCAGCAAAGGTTTCAGCCGCACGCAGGGCGTTGTCAGGCACCCGGAGCGGCTCCAGGACCGTGAACGTGCGTTCTTCAGCACCTGTATCGCCTTTCTCATGCCGGGCGGCATGTATGGCATCATTGATGGCATGACGGTCGGCGTTGAGTTCTGCCACAACCAGCGTCTGCTGCTGCGCCTCCGGGGTGCGCCCCATCCAGTCATCCCGGATGGCTTCAATGATGTCGGTCCGGACCAGTGACAATTGCTCTGGTGTCAGTGTCTGTTCATCGGCAGCGGGAGTATCCTGCTCCTGGCCCTTTTTCGGCGCACGGATTTCCATGACGGAATTCCCGGGCACCCAGGCTCCTTCCTGACGTGGTACCTGTTGCGGGCTGACGTCATCCACCTGGCGCAGTGATGTATCAACCTGACCGGCGATGATGCTTTCAATCGCCGGGCGCAGTGCAGGGGTCTGGCGGACAATCTCCTGCATCACCACCGTATCGATGGCACTGCGCTGCTGCACCAGGCGGAACGGCAGACCGGTTGAGATGGCCTGCAGCTGCGCGGTATCCCCGCAGGAGACCATTCGTCCGCCGCCTGCGGCAACCAGCTGATAGAGCTCGGCCATATCACGGTTACCCACCATCGAGCTCTCATCGGTCAGGAAGAGGACATTGCGGAAGTCCGGTGTTTCCCCGGCTTGTATGGCCAGCCGGGTTTCACTCAGAAAACTGGCGAGCGTTCGTGCCTCCACCCCGGCCTCACGCATCTCATGCACGGCCCGGTGCGTGGGTCCCAGGCCAATGACCTGCGGGCGCACGGATTCAGACAGGGTGTTCAGGGCACCCATCACCGCCCGGAACTGGGTGGTTTTCCCCACCCCGGCATACCCCTGAATGGCCATAAAGCGGTCGGTGTTTTCCAGCACTGTCCGCGTGGCCTCCCGCTGGCCTGCCGTCAGACCGGCCAGCACTGAGGCAGGCGTCAGCGCCATCAGGGGCTGTACCGCATCCTTACCCTCAGCAATATGGCGGATGATGGTCTTTTCCATCTCATACGCCACTCGCGGAACCAGCACCCTGTTTCCCGCCCCGGAAACTGAATCCAGTTGTATCAGCTCCCCGCGGTCCACCTGCCGGGCGATTTCAGTCCGGACATCAGCCAGCGGCTGGCCGGATTTTACCGCTTCTGACAGCAGGGCAATTTCACTGAGGTGTACCTGTCCCTGCTGCGCGCGCGGGATGGCCAGACTCACCGCCTGCTCTGCATCCGACATCAGGCGGTCACGACTGGCCTGTATGGCGGTATCCAGATTTGCCTCGCCGGTCGACTGACGGACCTGGTCACTGGCCAGTCGCACGGCAGACACACTCTCCACTTTGCGTGCTGCCTGCCGGCCTTCCAGCGGCGTATAAATCCGGATGTCGCTGCCGCTCTGCGCCAGCGCGTTCAGGGTCTGTTTATTAAGCCCGCGCGAACCGACAGCGGCCAGTACCGTGCGCGACGCGCTGGTACCCGCTCCGGTCCCTTCCACATAGTCATGGGCCAGCTTCACGGCCCGTTCAGTGGGCAGATGCAGTTCCCGGTCGCCGCTGCGCAGCCGTACCACGCCATTTTCCAGCCCCGCCACGGTGAACTGCTCTTTCGCTTTGATGGCTCCCTTCAGCTCTCGCCCCAGCGCCCTGACGCGGTCCCCTTCAGAAACCTCCAGTATCCGGCTGCGGTACAGGCTCCAGCTGCCGTCCAGTTGCGTCACCTTCAGGGTCAGACGACTACCGTCTTCCCCCTGCAGCACCAGGCTGTTAGTGGCCTCAGCCACCCGGTCAATGGTGTGCCGGGTCATCGTTTTCTTCTCAGCGTCCCACTGCTCCATCACCATCCCGGGCCGGTAGTTATCACGCTGATGACGGGTTTTGCTGTCCAGCCACACCGGCTCCAGTACCCGGAGTGTCACCTGCTCCCGGCCCAGCTCACCCGCATCAAGGCGCATATCCCGGATAACCTCCGTCAGCTGCTGCTGTTCCCGGGCACCGGTCACCTGGGCCACGACATCCCGCCCTTCAGCAGACAGGCGCACGTACTCCTGCGCCAGCTGGCCATAACGGGTACGCTTGTCCGCCTCGCTGACCAGTCGTACCTCCGGCAGCTGCGTTCCGTAAAACCGGTACTGTGGAATATCCGCCTCTTTCAGCACAGACAGCGCGTTCCCCGTTCCCTGTCGGTTTTCCGTATCCATAAAAATCAGCTGCGCACCGGCGCTGAGCGCCTTTTCCTGCAGCAGCACGGTTTCTTTCAGCGACAGTCTCTCCGCCCGGTCAACGATAACCGTGCCCTGCACCGGCAATACGGTGTCTGCATTCATCTGCGAGCGCAGCATTACATGGCCTGCCAGATGCGGGCTTTCTGACAGAAACTGGCCACTGCGACCGTCGGCTGCAATCACCATCACCTCACGGCCCTGTGCGCGGGCCATCATGGCCACGTCTTCCGTGCGCTCACGCAAGGTCTGCGCGCCTCCGCGACCGCTGAGAATAGCCACCGGGCTTTTATCCTGGGTCAGCACAGAGACAGCATCACCTGCCGGCATATCGCGCTCTTTTGCCCGTTCAGGAAAGACCAGCACGGTTTGCTCCTGAATGGCCGTGCGCGCCAGCTGATGGACGCTGAGTTCGTTCAGCAGATGAATATCGGAAGTAAAAATGCCCTTCTCGCGATCCAGAGGGATAAGCCGCTGCCCTTCAATCGCGGCATCAATGCCGGCACGGGCCTGCTCAAACAGACCTGACGCTGACGGCAGACGACTGACCGTGCCGGCCAGCATTTCGGACCAGGTGAACTGGACCTTTTTCTCCGACAATGCCGAAATCGTGTCACTGACGGCTTTCTGCACGTCTGACTCAGAAATCTGAGCGGAAGACGCACCACCAGGCTGGCCTGTAGCCCGAATGCCCTCTGTACCGCCGACAGCAGAGCCTGGTGGCTCCACCCGCGTCTGCGCCTGGTCGATATAGTTATCGATATCGAATTTTTCATCGGTCAGCCGCCGGCGCCATTCAGCTTTCAGCAGATCGGGGTCGGCCCAGGCTTTTACCTGGCGGGTATCGAGTGCGGCAACGTCGCGGGATTTTTTGGACGCATCCGGCCCTGCCGCTTCGCTGATAGCCTGACTTCGGGTCGAAAACGGCGCAACGGGAACATCTTTCAGTTCCCAGAGACCATTTTTACCGGCTGCAACCGTTTCATAACCGAGTTTTTCCGCCTCCTGTCTGAATGGTTGCAGTACGAGGTTTCCGATCGCCACCTGCAGCGCATACAGATTTTCACCGAATCCGGTTTTCATACGTGTATCGCTGGCCAGCGCCCGCCATTTGTCTTCCGCAAACGTGGTATTGAACACCAGCGCATGCGTATGGATCTGTGGATCTAAAGCACGGGAAGTATCATGGTTGTACAGTGCGGCCACCATGTTTCCCGTCAGAACGGTGTCGGTTTTTCCATTGTCTGTGATGCGCGCGCTGATAAGCTTCTCTACCTCTTTCATGCCGTTTTCAACACTGCGGTTCCACGCATCAAGCAAGCGGGTATCACCACCAATGAGGATCATCATCGATACACTTTTGGGGGCTGAAAAAGTCAGGTCGTAGCCGCTGCGGTGTTTATTTACGCCATTGACCATCCTGGAGAGATCGGTGCCGTCAGGAAGTTTGCCCTGACGTATCGAATCCATATCGGCGTTGGCGACTTCGCCCTTCAGGCCCAGTTTCTCCGCGCCATCTCCCAGCCAGCGAGACTCCAGCGAACCACTGGCATAGTAGTTGTCTTCATGACTGTAATAGGCCGAATCACCCTTTATAGAAGAAATTGAGAGCATCAGAACACCTCCCTGTCGTCATCAAAGTCATGCGTTTTATCTGTCACATGGTTGATGTTGACCTTTTCCCTGCGGGTCATATCACGAGTCTGGTGTGAGGTCTGAGCCCATGCCTCATACGCTGCGAAATCCACAACCTCACCGTCACTGTTCAGCCCCGGGGGAATATCCTTTGGTGAATCCTGTTCTATATCCCGTTCCGTACCTCCGGTAGCGGCAGGGTTGCCAACAGTTGTATCGGCCGAAGAAGTGGTATTCCCCGAGGCCGTTGCAGGAGAAACTACGGATGGCGATGCCTTCGATTGGGTGTCGGTCGGTGGTGTTGTCTCCGGGAGTGGGTTTTCAGCTACCGGCTTCACAGGGTTAAACAACCCATCCAGGTTGCGGCGTTCCTCTTCTGTACGGCGTACCAGTTCGTCTTCAATCGTCTGGTCGAGACTGGTCTGCACGTCCCGCAACAGCAGAGAGTCAGCCACTTTAGGCATCGCCTCATACTTCATTGAGAGTTTCACTACCGGGTACTCACCGGGCAGGGTGACAAAACACTGCAGATCGTTAAGGGACTGCACATCGGAGTAGCTGACAATACTGACGCGTTCTTCTTCTTTGCCAAAGGAAATGCCGTCACGCACCTGCTCGTGACCAAAGCTGGTCTGCTCACTGAATTTCAGGCGCCGGGTTTCCCCGATATCCTCCTCCACAAACTTCGCAATCTGGGCGCTCGGGGAGCGGAAGAAGAACTTGGTGTTCAGCAGGTCAAAAAGCCCTGCCGCCGCTTTCGGGCCGTAGATTTCTTCCATCTGAGCGAAGTTCTGGAACCCTAAAGCAAAACAACCGCCAAACTTACGTGCTTCGGCAATGATGCGTGGAAGCGTGGCCAGCTTGTGCAATGAGGCCAGTTCGTCATAGAAAAACCAGACGCGGCGCTGACGGTTTTCCCCCATCGCCAGCAAACTGGTGGCGGCAATACTGAGCCACATGGAGATCAGCGGCTTGAGCGACTCATGATTCTGCTCATCAGAAGTGATGAACAGCCAGCCGTTCTTCGATTTATCGGCCTGGCCCTTCATCCATTCCCGGATGGTGAATTTCTCCCGGCCCGGACGGTCGATCCCCTGCAGATAACGCATCGCCTTAACGTAGTTGGTCAGCACGCTACGGATGGAGATGGCGGTCTTCTCAATCTTGCCGTCAACCAGCGTGGAGGCGGGTGTTCCCGCAAGGAATGCCCGCAGTTGATCCAACTGAATGGCCAGAAGCGTGCGCAGGAATTTGTTGTAGCTGCGGTCCTCATCCTTACGCATTCGCTCTGCACCTTCCGCAAAGATGGTACGTGCACTGCCCTGCCAGAACGGATCTTCGCCACTGCTGGCCGGGATCAGGGTCGTACTGGCATTCTCCAGTTCGGAAATCGTGCGGCACTCCTCCCACATGTCCCAGTTCGGACACCGGGCATCCTGCGCGTTAAGGATCTTATCCCGTGATTCGTCATAGAAATCTTCCACGAACGTACAGCCCTTGTCGTAGATAATGACCAGGTCACCACGCTCGCGCAGTTGCTTCAAAATTTTACGCATCAGCTGGGACTTACCCGATCCCACTGTCCCGTGCATGGCGAAGTTCTGGATTTCAGAATCCAGCTTCAGCGGCAGGTCATCGACACGAATATCGGATGCTTCTCCGCGTTTTTTCATCATCCGGGCGACGTCTTTTGGTGTCTCACTAAGGACGCGGCCACCAATGATTTCATCCTCGCTCTGCTTACGACCGGTACGCCCGAGATACCAGTACACAGCGAATGTGGCCAGAAAGGCGATCAGCAGCGCGGCACATCCTGCAATAACCAGTTCCTGTTTCAGCAGTTGACCGCAGTACAGGGTGTAACTGTCGCTCAGTACCTGCCTGGCGCTGTACTGCAGGTTATGTTCGTAATAACGGATGGTATAGACAGGCTGACTGACCATTTTTTCAGTAAAGGGCGACATTACCCGAACAAACCAGTAAATAATGCCGTTGGTCAGATTCTGAATGCTCATACGCATAAGCAGGACGGCAATTCCAAATAAAACCGTCCCCATAATAACGTAATAAGAAATCAGGTTATTTATTTGCAGGAACATTTTCAGGCGCATGAAAGCGACCTGACCGCCCTGCGTTAAGTCGCGAGGATTCAGGCTCATTATATTTTCCCGGAGGCAAACGATCTGCTGACGGGCCGGATACAGGCCAGTCTGCTGCGTTAACAGATTATTTGATGTAATTAAACGGTGTAATGTATTTCAGGAAATGACAGTTACAACAGGGTGACCCGGCGGTCACCCTGACGGTATTACAGAATATTGGCGACAGATTTCGCCAGCTGATCTTCGAGGGCGGGTTTTGCCTCTTCGAATTTCAGGTTAACTTTATTGGCAGAGGACACGATACGAGTCTGGTATTTATGCTGATTACCGGTCTGCGTGCTGGTCTGCACTTTATATCCGGAGGTACCTTGTTTCAGGGCGGCGACATTATCGGTCTGCACGCTGGCGTTTGTTTTTTCAGAAATCTGAATATGCGTCACCATCGTATAGTTGATATCCTCCACCATCGCGTCAGCGGCCATTCCCACCAAACCAGCCGCCAGGCCAACACCTAATGTTGCGCCGGCAGAACTGGAGTTATAACCGGTAATCCCCGCACCTAATGCGGCACCCGCTATCGCCCCTTCGTAGCCCTGGTTCAGGAATCCCTGAGCGGCACGCAGGTCCATTTTATCCGCTTTCAGGACATTAGCCTGAATCCAGTAATGTGCGCTTTCCGGTGATGAGGTGACGGTGTAGCCTTTCTCCTGAACAGCTTTAGCGACTTTGGCTTGCAGGCCAGACATGTCTTTATCAGAGGTATTCTTGATCTGCAGGAACACTGTTTTCTGTGAAGAAGGCTCAAGCCAGATTGTTTCACTCATCTGAGTCTTCACTTCGAGATTACGTTTCTTTATCGCTGTGCTCATCGCTCCACAACCAGACAAGATCAGAGTGGAGGATAATACGGCAGTCATTGCCATCAACTTAATGTTTTGTTTCATATTTTTCTCATTTCCATATAAGTTGCATGATATCTATCATGCCCAGAAGAACCACTATCATCACCACACTCTTAGAGTGTGGTATGAATAATGTACAGGTAGAAGCATAACCATATCAATCATAAGGTTATGCTGAAGTTTTGAACGCCGGGTCATTTACTCATTAGCAACGCCATGAAGATATGGCTTATTTGGAAGTCGCGGAGAGCAGCTCTTTCACTTTTGACAAACTACTCACCACAGCAGGTGTCATATATCGGGATAAGGAACCCTGTAAGCAAAGAGCACTCACAAGGAAAGTCACAAACCATGAAAATCCCAGACCTGAGACAAAACTCTCTCCAACCCACAGCAAAATCACTCCAACTATGGAATTTGTGAACAGGAGAAAAACACTATAGAAGTGGATCTTTTTCTCAATTAACCCAATTAAAACTGACCGATTTCTTATCTCGTTTCCTAATGCAATTCTCATGCAGACAAAATTATAGGATGACATTAAAAAAACAAGACTAAAAAAAACATTTGAACCAAGAGCTATCACCAATGTATCAAAATAATGATACCCCCCTCGCCCAGTATTAATAAATACATCGACAGCAATAAAAAATAGCTGAATAGCGTAAACAATAACTAGCTTACTGAAAATAACTTTTAGAATCTGGCTATTTGATGGAATATCATAGTCTCGATTCTTAAGCTCATCAAGAACATATGCAGCATCCTTTTCCAGTTCTGAGCGTTTCATTTTCCCCTCTCTTACTCTTTATTAAACTTATCCTGCAATTCATCCTTGATTCTGTTCAAATCATTCCTTCCAATGCTATTGTCTCCAATTTTATCACTTTGCCTTTTTTCTTCCGCGATCTTAGCTTCATTAAAGTTTTTATTACCCTGTTCATGTTCATTCTGCAAGCGATTGTAATCCGTCCTGGCAGAATTACCGGATGAGTTCACAGAATTCTTATCACTATCGACCTGAGATTCAGCGCTACTGCGACGATGTTGTACATCAGCACCAACCTCATTACCTTGTTTCACTCCATTCGCACTGGCCATTGCATTCATATTGCCCTGCTGCTGAGCGTATTCCGCCTGAAGATCTACGTGACCTGATGATGCACCGACACCGCCAATTCCGTCGCCGGTACGACCTTTATTTTGTTCAAATTCCTGCAGCAACTGTGGTTTCATGCGATCTTCCACAAATTCCTGTACCAGCCTGTCACGTTCTGCACGCACCTCAGGGCTGGCAGCATCTGACAATAGTTTATCCGCTTCACCCGGGCGCTTACTGGTGACATAACCGACAAACTCCTGAGAGTAGTTCTGGTTAATATTGGCGCTGTTATTTTCTGCATAACTGGCCAGCTGAGAGTATTCATGACTACGGGTAACCGCATCGTTAAACTGCGATGCCTGGCTTTGCAAACTGGAGAATGTTGAAGACAGCTGGTTAGCAAGGGATGATGATGCATTGTCGGTATGGCTGCCGCTGTCCGTCACGCGGGTAGACGTCACAACGTCCATTGCGTCGCGGAAATCCTTCAGTTCCTGCGCACTGAAACCTTTGCTTGTACCACCCTGATGGGTCAAATCGGAACTGGTACCATGCGAAGAACCACTCCTGCCGGTATACTCTACCTTCAGATGCCCCTCTCCCGAGACTTTCATCCCGGTAGCCAGTCCAGCAACTTTACCCAGAACCTGTCGATCGGAATCGAAAGAAATCTGAGCACTTCCGCCTGCTCCGGCACTCATATCCTGACTTTTAGTTGCCGCTGCCCGAATACCTTCCGCCAGGGTGGTATTTTCATCGCGGGCATAGCGGGAACCAATAGACTGAATGGTGTTCAGTGCTTTAGTCAGATTGCTGTTAGTCGACGTGTCTGTACCCGAAACAGTGGTATCACTGTTACCACGCTGCTGACTCCACTGGTTTAACTGCGATGTCGCCAGGCTAGAGGTCTGAGACAAGCTGTTGCTCAGGCTTTGAGCCTCGTTGATAGCATCGCGTTGCTGTTTCTGCCAGCTGCTTGTCACCGTTTTACCCAGCATGATATCCACCGGCAGTTTTGATATGGACTCCGCATTATTGAACACCTGCTGACCTGACGACGTCAGGGTTTTCGTCGCCCCGCTCTCAAGCTGGTTCGTCATATGACCTTCACGATGGCTGTAGTTGGTATCCCACTTATTACCCTGCACATTTCCGGTCGTCATATTGTTATACGACCAGTTGCCGTCAATGGCCTGCGAGGAAGACTGTGTGGAGGCAGACTGCAGGGTCTGTCCCAGATAGTTCCCCGCCTGCGATACCACCTGCCCCAGGCCTTTCACCATCCCCCAGGCGATAAACGGGATGGACAGCGCCAGCCAGCCAGCTGTGGTGCCAATATCTGAATAGGTATTCTGCACCTGGTCAAACGTGGCCAGCGTCACCGCTGTGCCGTTAAGTTTGCCCTGCAGGTAGAAGTTCATTGCATGGTTCAGTATGGAGAACAGAATGGGCCACATCTGCAGATAGGCAATGGTGTAGATATAGCCCTTGATAATGGTCCAGGACAGGGAACTCACCACGGCCAGAACAATCAGCACCGGGAACAGCGCCATTGTCATGCCCAACAGAACGCTGTGCATCACCGGCAGCGTGTTAGCAGCGATGGACGCGCTGGTCGCCTGAGACAGGCGCATTTTTGCCATCGATGTCTGCGTTGCGGTGTTCACCAGTCCGGCCGTATCGCCATTCTGCGCTGAAAAACTCTCCAGACCACTGCGCAGGCCATTCATCACCACGTTCTTGCGGATGATTTCGGTGGAGGTCATGGAATTGCCGTGAAAATAGTTATAGCTGTCGCCCAGCATTTCGGTGAACAGTGCCGTACTGGCACCGTTTGTCGGACCAAAGACCTGGTTCGTGAAACCGTGCATCCGGTTAAGCACCTGCTGGAGAAACGGGAACATATTCCGTCCACTGATATCACTCGAATCAGTGTTTATTTTGGTTGTGGCCTGCTCGCAGGTCAGAAAATTGCGGTTTTTGTCATACAGACCACGCAGCGGACTGGGTTTACTGAATATCAGCGCGTAAAGCCTCCGGTATACTTCAGACGAAGCCGGTAGGTTTTTATTTCCGTGGAAGGCTTAGAGTTGCCAATCCACATTTTCAGCACGCCACGAACATCGATGCGGCCGTCCACGGGATAGACATTGATTTCTGTGGTGTAGAACGTGGAGTTCACATCATTGGCTTTAATCTGTGCAGCCTCTTCCTGCAGAACCGGATTAAATTCTCCCCGGACGTCAGGTTCGACAAAAGACATCAGAAAAGCGTGGTTGGAATCGACCGTTTCAGGCGAGACATTGAGACGCAGGGCCAGGAAGGACAGCGTCATCATCCGGAAATACTCGGTATCGGCTTTCGTTTCGGATACCACAAAAGGCGCGTTGTAGGTCATCGGTGTGACGACTGTACGTTGCTCGTGGATGAGTGCTCTGTTGGTCACAGCCAGCCATGCCACGGCAAAGCCCAGAATAAAGACCAATGTCGTGAGCGACAGAATAATAACGGCAATAATTTTGGTGGATGAATTACGAGCGCTGATTTCCATAATATGGCCCTGCGGTAATTTATTTTATCCATTTCCTGAAACTGGAATCAGGAATAACGCGGTAGACAACCCGGAATAATTCAATAGGCAGATACCAGTAACACCAGTTGTATAACCAGCGGGAGCTTTTTCCGCGTTTCGCCGCCCTGATCAGTTGCCAGATAACTGCCGCAATAATCAGACTGAATAAATATTTCTTGGTGAAAAATCCCCACAGCAAAACAACCGCTGCGGGGATAGCTTCATCAAGGGGCAGTCCAATAATGCGGTTCTGCTCTGACAGGGTTTTCGGGAAACGGTATTTGTCTAAATCGTTTCCCTCCATGTCAGTTGATGAAGGTAAGACCGACGGTAGTGAAGACGATAACCACGACCAGGCCCAGCAGGATCAGCAGGTTCTTGGTGCGGATATACATCGCCACACCGACAATCAGTTCGGCGATGATGATACACATCATGACGAATGAGTCGGCACCGAATGTGGCTTTCACATCATCCTTGCCCCCGGCCAGCAGGTCGGTTGCACTGGCCATCTGTCCCACACCGAGTAACAGCAGCGGAGACAGCGCAGCCAGACGGGACAGCGCTTTTTTACTGGTTACACCACGCCATGCCATCTGGCAGTACTGCCATGCACGGTTTTTTACAGACGCGGGGAGGCCGCCTTTTGATAAGGATAAATTCATAAAAAACTCCATTTATATTATTTACAAAACAACCCAGAGCGGTATTGACGGGTTAAGTCAATCCGGCACAGAGCCATTAAAAAATTGGCTCTGTAACAGACATCTCAACTCTAATAACCTGACTCTATTGTTTGTCTTTCTCGTCAGACTCAAAATACTGCTCAATAATATGTCTGGCCTCTTTAGCAATAGTCCGACGTTCGTTAGCAGCCTGCAATTTAAGTTGTTCATACGTCGTCATGTCCAAAAAAATATTTACATACCTCCCGACTGGCAAAAAATTCTTGCTTTTGTCCTCCATCAACCATTGCCCCTTTAGAAGATTTTTTAAGCTGAAAAAAGCATGACATAAAAAAAAATGATTAGATAGTTGCAAGAAACAACCTCAACACTCTGTGCATATCAATATGAAAGATATGAAAAAAACCTAATTTACGAGAAAAATCCGGCAACCCAAAATTGATTTAAATCAAGAGAAAAGCGTGATATTCATCACATCACGCTTTTGGGGAAACTACGATTCACAACGTCGGTCTTAGATGCTTATAAAGCTCAAGGCGTACTGCATATACTGCCTTAACCATGTCCAGTTTCGATATATTGTACATTTCACAGAATTCGCGTAGCACTTTTGACACAGCCTGGTGACTAACCCCTTTGTGAAAAGCTATATCCTTACAGGTCATTCCGTAAACAAAGTATGTGACAATTTCAATCTTATTATCACTGACCCTGGGAAAAACCTTGCGTAATTCTGCCATAAAGATAGGATCGATGATAACCATCGGTAACCTCCTGTTAAATTCATCCGGTTATTGGTGGCCAGCGATGACAGGGGGGGCCAACCCCTGCCATCGCGTCAAAAGCAAATCAATTAAATAAATGCATTCTTCTCCCTGGGAATAATTGATTTACCTTAAATCGAATATACAACATCACAGATCGACGCTCAATAAATACCAAAGTTACGCATTAATTTATGATTAAACTCACAAAAAATAGCGTCAAATTAAAATGCAAAGCAAAACCTGATGAAGAAATAGCGTGAGTAGTTCGGGAATGAATAGTAAGTTGGATTAGAACGAACCTGGCAAGGTATAAGGATTTCCCTGCAAGAGAACTATGACAGCCAGTTGTGTCAGATAAAGGCTGATAGCCCTTCATTCTGAAATCAATTATGACTAACAGAAAACGATCATTACTTAAATGATATCTGGCTATCTAACCTAGCAACAGGAGAAGAGGAAATTTCAGAGGCACCGGACTTAGTTGTCCCAAACGGCTATCCATTCAGAATCAACCTCATGAATGATAATACTCAGATCGTTATTTAAGCGAGCGACATTTCAAACTGATCCACTAAGAAATACAGTATTCAGAAAAGCCTCCCGTACAAAGATATGGGCAGGAGGCCAGATAAAAAACTTTAGGCTTAGTCCGTTTCTTCCTCTTCAGGAAAGAAAATACTTACCTGGTCTTCTGCAAATTTTGCTATGGATCTTTTGATCACTTCATTATCAAAGTTACCATTGCTTATAACTTCATGACTTAGCGCGCCCATCTTCATTATCTCTGAACACATTGCCCGAACTCTGGCCATGTTATCCAGCATGATCTTGTTATACTCCATCTGGTTAAAGCCACCTTCCTTTTTCTCTCTCTGAATCCGGTATACTCTGAGGCCGAGTTCGACGAGCATTGAAGTAACTGACGATACAGTGGCATCATGTTCCGTTGCGCCTTCCTGCCTCCTTTCGGTAACCAGAGATTCAATTTCTTCACGAACCTGATTGCTGACAAAAGTTTGTATACGTGGCATCGTAGATCCTTCTGAAACCAATAATCATGATTAATTAGAAATATTACCTGAATGCTTTTATCCATAGTATGAGGCGAGTATACCATTAAAATAAGTAGAGTATAGATGCGAGTATTGAAGGTTGTTAAACAAGAGTACAATCGCGAGTATACTCTATCTAACAAGCTGAATTTACTGAAATACTCTAATGAGAGTATACCCTACACTCTAATTAGAGTGTCATAAGAGTATGGTTATACTCTGCATCACAACATTTTTTCTAAAATACCGCATAAAAAAATCTGCAACCAAATGTTTTTAAAGGATTATCATGCAAGATGAAATCTTGCGAGGTGTGTGGGATTTTGATGTTAAGGAGCAGGCATATGAAAATTAGCAGGCCGGGCAGGATTCAGTATCAACGGGCATTGCCGTTTTTATTAAAAAATGGCACTCTGGCTCAGGGAAAGATAACAATGGAATTTCGCAGATGAAGAACGTTCTGCTTGTTGGATTACTCGCGCTGACCTCTTCAGCCATTGCTCAGGACTGTTTTGAAATGGCGGGAAGGGATTACCATATTGAACCTGATTTATTACGGGCAATCTCTTTCAGGGAGTCATCATGGCGGCCTGATGCAATGAATGTTGTCAGCAATGACAGTTACGCCGTCGGAATGATGCAAATTCACTCGCAGAATTTTTCACATCTGGCTCAGTTTGGTATCACGCCTGGTAATCTTTACAGAGATCCCTGCATGAATATCTATACTGGAGCCTACTATCTCGCAATTGCATTTAAACGTTGGGGATATTCCTGGCGGGCTGTCGGCGCTTATAATGCTGGCTTTCGTGAAACGGAGACACAGGAAAGGAAACGCCAGAAGTACGCGCAAGAAATTCAGGCAATTAATATTGGCATCAAGAAAAATGCGCCACCAGAGTGACGCATTTACTATCAATCAATCGCGCGAAATATTAACTCCCTCTCTGGATGTTGAATAAGGCTGACGTAATCCTTCAGGGCATCCTGGCGAGCGACAAGATGTTTGCAGACTCTGGCGTATTCAGGCCCCATATCAGCTACCTGCCATGATAACCAGTTCATTATCATTAGTGTCGCAATAATTCCTGCAGCGTCGGCACTGATCTCTGATTCAAAAAAATTACCAGGAATGCACATGTTATAGCGTTGTTCCCCTTCAGGGGCAATATATCCCGTTTGTGTGGTAGTGAAGATAATCCTGTTTGGAGCCACATTACCGCCGACACCCTGTGGAATAATCCAGTAACTCCAGAAGCCACCATCGTAATCTGAATGCTGGCGTAACCAGCTGGCGATCATGTTGTCAGCTGACGGTGTAAAAAAAGAGTGCAGGAATAAAATCAAGTCGTTCATCACCATCTGTTACACAATAGCGCTGAAACTTATCTGTTTCAAATTGTTCGGCTGATTCACAAGTGGCGGTTTTGACGTTAATTGTGTGCATTCTGGTTTTCTCCTTATTGGTTGTTAAATCGTTCGACTTCATCACTGAGCGGCGAAGGGCAATGAGCAGCTGGCAGGAAGGAAATAAAGGAGCGCGCAGCGTTTATATACCCCTTTATTTCCTTCCTGACTGATGCTAAAAGCAGCCATCCGCGAATTGATGAAATCGGGCGATATACACAGGGAGAATGCACACAACCCGGAACGGAAAATCGGCGCAAGACGAATTACTGTTCCGGCCATTAAAGTGGCGGAAATTTATTACCGCCACGGTTAAAGCGGCGCATCCTTTCAGGATGCAGCAAGCGTGAATTTGAATTGCGTCAGGATGGACGCCCGAAGGGCGGAGACGGTTTACCGGCTCCGTTCACGACAGCCGTGTCCCTTCAGGGACGACGCCCGGAAAAGAAAGGATAATATCCATATCAGCGGCAGAATAATAAAGACCATCGCCAGCAGGAGAATGAAGAATAGTAATCAGCTAACCAAAAGACAGGAACTTCAGACAACCTCGCGCCGGAATAACGCAGGCAGCGCGTCAGCGCAGCCTGCTTATTCTGCGCCGCAGGCGCGCGGCCTTTGATGCCACCAAAGGCAGGACACTCCCCTGCCCTTCTGGATAGCTATGCAGTGTCATTTATACAGCGCAAAAATTCGCGCATGGCACTGATACGGCGCTGATCGTCCAGCCGCTTACCAAAGTTGTTGATGTAGTACACAGGCGTATACCGCACCCTGTTTAACTGCATCGTCAGCGTATTGCCCGTGACCACCTCGGCAGGAATACCCAGCAGGGAAAGCTGAATAAACGCCATATCGGCCGCAACAGGATCAATATCGATGCAGCTTCCGAACATATGTTCAGACGGGTTATAGCCCGCCTCCAGCAGATATTCCGCATACGCCACAATCATTCCCGCCGCACCGCTTGCCGGATCGCTGACGGTAACGAATCCCTCACGGCGTATCGTTTCGTCGACGTCCGGCATCAGCAGCCTCGCCAGCAGTGACTGGACGTGATACGGCGTGAAATACTGTCCGTTGCGGTCGTCGCCAAGCTCAAGCTCCATGAAGATCGCGCCGAGGAAGTCGTGGAATTTGGCCTCCAGCGCGCAGACCATCAGGCAGAAAAGCGTATGCAGATTGCTGATATCGCTCTCGCCGTACTTCGCGCAGATTTCACGGCTGCGATCGATGTTCTCCGGCGTTCTTATCTGCGCCATATCCAGTTCACTGGCCGCCAGTGTAATAAAGTCGCTGAACACCTCCCAGCGGCGCAGGTTGCGGGCGGTGTCCATGAACACGGTAACAAACTGGCGGCGGGATTCCCCGATGGTCATCATCCGGTGCGGTATCGGCTGCGCGTTCACGGTGGGCAATACGGGTTTAGCGGGTGTTACTGGTGCGGCCTCTTTCGCCTGGTCAAAAAAGCGGGCAAAACTGAGTTGAGACATCGTTCCTCCTTAAATGCCGCCCCGTAAGGAGCGGCTCAGTTATCAGTTAAATGCCCGCTTCAGTTCGAGCGTGCGTAACACCTGCCCCCACTCACTCCCGCGCATGGCAGGAATACGAACGGCGCGCCCCTTCTTCCGGCAGTGCGCGATGTGACGGCCCAGCGCCCGCATTTCGGCGCTGATGTCGTCACGGTCGATATCACTGCGTTTAATACGCACCTGTTTTTTTACGGGTGCGTTTTCCGCCTCAAGCATCTGGACATACAGGGCGGTCGGTGTAACAATCGAAACTTCACTGAATTGCATGGGTTTGTTCCTTTTGGTGAAGGCCGGATTAATCGTTGCAAGCGGGTAAATCCGGCGGGATATGGCAGACGAAAGTCTGCCTTTTTCATTTCTGGCGCTGCATTTCCCCCTTAACGCGTGCCAGGATCTCCGCGTGGTCAAGGTTGCTGTAGTCACGAATCCGGTAATAACGGATACCGATCCGCGCGTAGATTTCGGTCACATTGCCGCAGACCATTTCCGCCAGCATGAAGGTTTCACACTCGCCGTTCTGACTGCTGCGCCAGTTCATCGGGTACATCAGCCCCAGCGCATCATGGAAGGCGTGTACGTCGATTTCGACGGGCGCGGTCAGATATGACTTTTCGCGGCTCAGCCAGTATTCGCGCTCGGCCTCACTGGTTGCGTAAATACCCGCTTCGGCGCAGGATTCGGTCAGATTTAAGTGCATGGTTTATCTCCTTCTGGTTAATGGCGTTGATGTTTCGCCGTGGTGGTTATTCGTCGAACGTGATGCCGGAAAAATGCGCCATCAGATGCAGCATGTCGGCAATGTCATCGACTTTCTGCTGAATGGCTGGCGTGGCTTTCAGGATGCGCGTTACTGCCGCACTGAGTTCACTCATGTAGCGGACAGCAGACTCGGCCAGCGCCGTTTTATCGGCGCTACTTTGATACTTAAGCAGGGCTTTACTGACGCGGTTTTGCAGGGTTTTAAGCTCGATGAGGGCGCTTTTCTCCCATGCGTCGAAGCTGGATGTGCTGTTCGTGTTACCGTTGCTCATGATGTTTCTCCGTTGTTGCTGGCGGCAGGGGATGCCGCCAGCCGATTAAGTAATCAGTAATCTGCCGCCAGCTCGTTCATCAGATCGTCACATTCACCCTGTGCGCGTTCTTCCTCCGCCAGTGTCAGCATGTAGCCTCTTTTTGCCGCTGTGCCGATAAATACAGGACGGTCTTTCAGTGGCAGTTCTGCCAGGTAATGCATAGCCATACCCAGCAGACGGGACTCATAAATCTCGTAGTGCAGGCCACACCCCCGGTTAGCCTGTATTTCCATACGGGCCAGCACCACGTCCGCGCGAATAACATCGAACGGGTTACGGGAATGGATATTGCGCACAAAGCCATCAGTACGCAGGAACGAGGTTTTCACCCATCTTTCGGTAGATTCTTTGGTGGCGGTTTTGACGTTGACGTTTTGTGTGTTCATCCTGCTTTTCCTCCTGTCTGGTGGTTAATCCATCTCTCGGTGAGTTCCCTGGCGGCAAAGGGCAAAGGAGCAACGGCGGGGCGGCAGGAGAAGGGCGGAGACAAAAGTTTTTGCGGTCCTTCGCAAAAAGTTTTGGCGGAGTTCATTTCACCCTTCGGATGACGACACGACGGTGCTACGACAAGCCCTCCGCCCGGGGACTTAACGGGAGAGGGCTCGCCAGAGGTACGGGGAGAGGATGAGCACACCCGACACGGCGGAACGACGGGGCGTCAGAGGACTGTCGGCAGTTTTACCGCCGACAGGGTGAAGCGGCGCGTCCGTTTACGGACGCAGCAAGCGCAGGGGTTGACGTTGCGTCAGGATGGATGCCCGGAGGGCGGAGACGGTTTACCGGCTCCGTTCACGACAGCCGTGTCCCGTCAGGGACGACGCCCGGATATTGCCGTAACGGTGATGCCAGCCAGTTCATTAGCCAGCCCCGTCAGCGTGTACCGTTTTTTATCCAGCACATCAGCCCGCAGCAGCAGGCTGTTTATCAGAAAGGTATCCAGCACCGGCATTCTGAGCAGACATTTAATCCGCTGTCCGCTGGCTGACTGAAGCAACAGCATCCAGTGGTCACAGACTTCGCCGGGGCTGGTCAGCATGAACCAGTGTCTCCCATGCGGTGGAACATACCGCAGGCTAACGGGCCATACGCCACCGTATTCAGTGTGATTCTCGGGTGAAACCACCCAGCCCTCCGGCAAAAGCAACTCCCGCAGCACGGCCTGCGTCAGCACCTTACGAGAAGACCAGCCATCAGAGCGAAACTGCTCATAATCCTCTGGCGTCATGGCAATCAACGCCGATAATGTCAGTCCTTTATTCAGAATCAGCCTCCTTTTATGGCTGCAGACTACTACTGCTCTCCGGCCCCTGCAGACCCGAAGATTTGAAGGAGATAATAACAAAACTCACCGGTGAGACTTTCCTCGATAATAGTCCGGTCGCGCCGTCAGTTCCCGCCCGATGAGTTCATCAGCAAACAGCGGCGCAATTCTGTTAACACGACGCGCCAGATTCCGTCGGCGGGTGGCCGCCTTACGCTCGTCGGTCCAGCGCCTGACCGGCCTGTCATACAGAAAATCCACGCAGACAGCATATCCGGCTCCGGCCACCCACAGTGACATCACGGACTCAGGGGCGGGCTTCCCAGCCTCCACCACTTCTGACGCCAGTTCAGGTTCACCGGGACAGGGACAGGGACGCTTCCAGCGCAGCGAGTAACGCCACTTCATACCTGACTCCGCGCGGTCAGCTTGTTGGGGACCATCCAGCGCTCCAGCTGCCTGACAGACTCAGTGCTTTCCCGCGCCAGCGCATCCGTTTCA
The DNA here is from genome assembly GCF_036936505.1 of Enterobacter sp. JJBC. Classification (NCBI taxonomy): domain Bacteria; kingdom Pseudomonadati; phylum Pseudomonadota; class Gammaproteobacteria; order Enterobacterales; family Enterobacteriaceae; genus Enterobacter; species Enterobacter sp. JJBC. The sequence goes on along the minus strand of NZ_CP136936.1, from coordinate 64,151 downwards.
GCCATCACCGTCCAGAAAGGCTGGCTCTCCGTCATCCAGCGCTCCACTGGCGCCAGTGACGGAAAACGCTCACTCCAGCGCCAGAACATTTCCTCCAGGTCGTACTGGCGCAGTTCAGTCCCCGACCAGCGAGCGCTCCAGCTGCTGACCGTTTCCGGCGTATGAAACGCCAGCTCAATTTCCGCCTGCCCCGCCAGCGCCTGGTACGCGCATTCCCGCTGGCACGCCTCTTTTCGGCGCTGGCGGGTGTATTTTTCAGCGCTCAGTTCATTTTGCCTGCGGCGACGCTCTGACGTCTGAAACTTCGTTTCCGGGAACAGTCTCCAGCCGTTCGACACCGACAGGGGTAGCCAGCAACATGCGCCACGGCTTTCAATCAACCGATCAATCGCCGCCAGCCAGTCCTGCTTCTTCCCCCGCAGGTTCTGTGCTGTCAGCCCCGGAGAAAACCAGCCGATATCTTTTACGGTGACACGTTTGCTGCCGTTCAGGATGCGGAAGAAAGCATGTACGTAGGCAAACTCAGCAATATGGACGCCACGCTCATATTTCTTCTCCACCTCTGCGATGGCCTGCATTGCAGCACGACGCTCATGACTCAGGGGTACCAGTGACAAACTCGCCGGGATCATTGTGCACCCTCCATAGCCAGAACACTGATAATGCTGGCCTGACTGTAGCCATCGGCATCGAGGTGCGCTGTCAGACTGAGTGTGTGAGAAATAACCTCCGGCGAATATGCAGACAGGGTGCTGATAACAGAAAACGGGCGACCGCTGGCTGGAATGAACACCACCATCCATGACGGGGTGATGTCGCCGGGACTGCATACGGCGATATGGAAGTTGCCGTGTGATGGCGTGAAGCGAATCTGTACCGGAAAAAAGCCACCGAACTCACTCCGGTATTCACCATTCATGTCCCAGTCAGCCGGGCAGGTCAGATCGCGCATGACCGCATGGGTCAGTTCGCGGCGCAAATCTTCACCCGCTTCGCGCCAGTCTTCAAATTCCTGGGGGATCATGGTTTTCAGTACGTCGGGAGTAATAATGTTTCGCATAATGGTCTCCTTATCGCCGCCCCGGGGGGCGGCGTTTCCGTTATCAGGCTGCATGTGCCGTATGGTCATCAGAGTCTGTCGCCTCACCCTCAGCGACGTCAGGTTGCGCATCAGGTGACCGCATCCAGGCAGGAACCCAGCGCGTACCGGAGAGCCATTGTTCAGCATGGCTGGCGGCATCTCCCTTCTTCATATTCCCGGCATCTGACGCAGCGCCTGACAGTCCGGCCTCTTTCAGCGCCTCCACAATCTGGTTCTTACTGAGCAGACCGAGGAAGTTTTCTGCCGTTGGCTGCCACCAGTCGCGAAGGTGGAATCCGAGCGCCGTTTCCACGCCATCGAGGTCGCTCTGTGTGGTATGTCCCATTGTCCGGGTCTGCACCCCGTCTACCGAACAGGCCGTGCAGAACACCATCAGACTCATCAGAGTCTGTCCGTCCAGCGTAAAGAAGGTGGTGTAATCCTTCTTCCAGCCTTCCGGTAACAGCGCCTCCAGGCGGGCTTTCTCCTGCATCAGGCTAAGCCATGCCTGACCACTCTTTCCGGTCGGCGCTTCGCTGGTCAGCCCACTGTGATGCACCTCAAGACGCATCACGAAGGGATGACGGGTGGTATTGCAGTAATCGAAAACACAACTGCACAGCCGCCATACCATCAGGGCCACCGCTTTTTCGGGCTGCTGTACCAGGGCGGCCTGTACTGCCAGCGTTCTTTCTGAAGACATCTTTTTGAGCAGCGGGGCGCTGATCCCCTCCGTCACATCCGGCTTGCTGCTGACCACATGGAGGGAGCCGCTACTGCCATTCTCTTCCTGCCCTTCTTTCGCCTCGTTCTGAGGCTTCTTCTGCACCCCTCGCTGGACACAAAGTTCACCGTCATACAGGCTGACCACCACGCCACAGGTTGATTTCTGCTCCTGTGTCCACGCCCGGATCGATGCCGCATGTTCAATTTCGTCAATCAGCACCTGAATCGCGGCTTCATCTTCAAACGTTTCAGTGGCCTCCTGAGTGGCGTACAGTTCATCGAGACGCTGCTGCTCGTCAGTGGTGTACTGTGCTCCCGGCTCTGGTAACAGCAGATAATGTTCGCGGTCGTCACCGTAGTTTCTCACCGCGCCCTCCCGGGCCAGTGACCATGACCACCCTTCCTGCAGTTCGATTTCCAGTGCGGCTGACTCCAGCTTCTCCTGCACCAGTCGCTCGACCAGCACACCGTCTGCCGTACCGTCCCCTTCCTGGGCGCTGAACAAATCCTCACGCACCACGCCACCTGCAGACTCATACATCTCACGCCCGATAAACACGAAGCGGGAGTGGTTCACGCCGATTTCGGTATCAGTGATAGCGCGTTTAAGCATGTGCGCGGGGGCATAGCTGTGCTGCGCCTTCACACGCTCGTAAACCTCCACCTGACGCACCGGATCGTTCTCCAGACTCAGCGCCTGACACTGCTCCACGTCGAGCTTGTTCTCTGCCAGCAGGGCGAGAAGTTCCGGGGCGAGATTCGCAAGCTTCAGCATGCGCTGGACGTGACGGGAGCTGTACCCCAGCTGGTCACCAATCTGTGCCGGGGTCTTACCCTGCTCAGACAACGTGCGGAACCCGCTGATTTGTTCTGCCGGATGCATCGCCACCCTCTGGTTGTTCTCCACCATCGAGGCGACCACCGCCAGGTCGTCGCTGACGCGCTTGACGACAACGAGATACCCGGCATCGATGCGCTGTTCACTGAGCAACAGTTGCAGTGCAGCAAGACGACGACCGCCCGCTGCAACGCCTGACAGACCATCAGGCAGCGAGTGAACCACCAGATTCTGGATCAGGCCGACCGCGAGAATGGAGTCTGCCATTTCCCTGACACTCTCAACCGGGTACGGAATAATACGGACGTTCAGCGGGGATTTGACGAGCGCCGACAGCGGCACCATCTCAATCTGAGCAGCCTCAAGTGCAGCTTTAAGGGCAGCGGCTTCAGCAGGTTTAACCGCTTTTTTGCTGGTTTTCGCGGGGGTTTTTGCTTTAGACTCGGTTACTGACATAGTTAATACTCCTTCCGGATATTGATGACTGTCCGGCCCTGCGGAGTTCGCGCTCCGGCAGGGCACCTCTTTCTTACTGCGACTTGCGGATACCGTAGTCCGCGATATAACGGTTGAGCCAGTACGTGCCGCCCGGCTCAAAGTTCCACGTGCGCCAGACCATTTCACCGTTCTGACGGACAACCAGGCGAAAATGCGAACCCTGATCGTCCTCTATTGCCACGTTGGTGTACTGCGCCGCAACGACCTCAGCCTGTTCGCGGGTAAAGGTGTCGTCGGATAAAACCGCCAGCGCCTCGCTCATGTTGCTCCTCCTTCTGAACCTGTTTTGCTTTTAAAAAACCATCACCCGTTGAGTTGCCGGGACCGCGGTTTTGACGTTTTGCGGGGACCTGCTGAACGCCCCCGCTGGTTGTTACCTTCACCCGTTTGAGAGCCGTTCGCCGCAGGGGCGTAAACCAGCGCGGGCGATGGCGGCTGTCCGGGGCGCGGTTTACCGCGTGCCATTTACCCTGGACAGCTGACAGCGGCTGTGCTTGTCTCAGCCCCGGCGAAAGGACTCAAAAGGGTGAAAAAACCAGGCAAGGAATGAGCAGGAACCCGCCGCAACGACGGAACGCGCGGGCGCGAAACGGCGTTGCGCCGAAGAGGCCCGGCAGCATTACCGCCGGGCTGGTGAGAGCGGCGCATCCGTAGACGGATGCCGCAAGCGTGATGTTAAACCTGCGACAGTGCGATGGAAGCCCGACAGGGCGGAGACGGTTTACCGGCTCCGTTTACGACAGCGCCGGTTCCCGTCAGGGAAGTCGCCCACAGGCAGACACAACAGGAAGAAAAACCTACAGAACAGCGATATCAGCCAGTACGCCACCGGTATGGCCACTATTGACAACGACAACGCCAACGCCAACGCCAACGCCAACGCAGAGATTATCAACAGAACAGGAATATCGCCGACCGGCTACAACACATCGATACTCATACTCTGACATCACCGGGACATCAGGCACTGGCGGAGATACGCGGCGCCGCAGGCGCGGCGTACTTCACCGGCAGGCAGAGCCTGCCAGGGTTTTTCGCGCGGGCTGACAGGCGGCTAAACCGCCTGCCGGGTAAAATCAGTTACTGAAGACATAGCCGTTATGGAACACATAGCCGCTGCTGAACAAATCCCGGGCATATGCCTCAAAATCGAAGTAGCCGCGCAGCAGCTCCGGCACCTCATTGAGCAGACCGTTATCCTCAACCATCTCCTGCGCATAGTCTTCTTCGCTTTCCGCCTCACCGCAGTACGCATCCTCAAAGGCGTCATAGTCACACTCGCCGGTATACTCCGCCCAGGCGATAAAAGCTGCTTCCCTGCCCTCTTCTTCAGCGCGTTTGTAAGCGGCGATAAAATCCCAGTCAATGGAGCTTTCAGAGACGAACTGAGACGGGATACCCTCCTGGTCCTGGAACATAAACTCGGCATCCCATTCATCGGCATGCAGTGCCTGACAGGCCTCGTAAAAATCCTCCCTGCCGTCAAACTCCGTCAGATCAAACCATTTGCCGAAAATGCTGCCGCAGTTGTATTTGTGATACGTACCCACATAAACAGCCGGTGTGGTGGTCGTAGTGCGCATAAAAAATCCTCCATAGTCGATGTTGTCTGAGTTCCGGCTTACGCCGTGCCGACACGACAGCCCGACAGGGAGCGAAAAATGCAGGGGCGATGCATGAAGCCGCAGCGCCGGTAAACAGCGGAGAGGGTCTGGACGGTTAGCGAGCGAATATTGAGCGAGATAACGACGGGAAGAACCGCGACAGGCATTTAAACATACGGCGACCGGGTGAAAGCATCGACGTCAGTGAACCCTTGCATTTGCAGCGTTCGGGCTAGAGTAGAGGCACGGCGTAAGCCGCAGACCGCTCGGGACGTTACTCACCGCGAAGCCGGAACAGCGTGGAGGATGAGCCAGAAAAGCGGAGCGGCCGCGCGACATCCGAAGAAGAAAAAGCCGGAGGCTATCCCTCCGGCATCGCCTCACGCTGCCAGCAGCGCTTTCAGCACCTCTACGTCCGCCATTCCCTGACGGATACGCGCGGGTGTCGGCCCGCCCGCCTCCCATGCCAGCCCCTCCTGGTGAACCAGCTCACGTTCTGCGTCATGCACTAGGCGCGAAAGCACCTGCGCCGGGACCATCACCTGCCGGTTAACCGCTTCACGATGGCGGGTCAGCAGATCGCACACCGACGCATCCGTGACGCCTTCCCGGCGATACACCTTCATGTCGCTGTTGCCGACCGTTTCCAGCAGGGCCGTAATCTCGTCGTCTGTTGGTCGCAGTTCCCGGCACGCGGAGTGAATCCCCTCCTCCGTCCAGACCAGCAGTGCCAGGGGTTCATCGTGGGTAAACATCCGCGCCAGTTCCTCACAAAGCGCTTCCCGGGTTCCATACATGGGTAATCTCCTCAAAATCGGGTAAGAAGGCCGGGCGGAACACCGCCCGGTCGCAGTCAGTCGTGAAAACAGTCGCTGAACGCCAGCACGCGCAGGTAAACGGTCAGATACTCCGCGTTGAGATTGCGCAGAAAATCAGCGGCCAGCGCATCAACCAGCGCGGGGCATCCGTCGTGATGCTTTACTTCCAGCGCCCGGATATGCAGGCGCAGGTCGCTCATGGCGTTGGAGAGCGCGGCCAGGTCGTCACGCAGTTGTTCATGTCCCTGATAATTCATTACGCGGCCTCCGGCAGGTCGTCGTTAGCGGCCGGATACTGCATGGCGCGCCGGACGGCGGCCAGACGCTGCTGCCCGGCCCGGTGGTACTGCTCCAGCAGTTCGATACCGATGTAGCGACGGCCAGACTGGAGGGCAGCCACGCAGGTGGAGCCACTGCCGGCAAACGGATCGAGCACAATCGCGCCGGGATGTGTGAAGGACTCAATCAGCGGTTGCAGGCTGGTTACGGGTTTTTCGGTGGGGTGATGCCGGTTGCCGCTGTATTTCCAGCCCAGTACGTCCGGAAGCGGGTTTTGCGGCAGACGTGGGCGGCCTTTTGCTAGGATACAGGCGCATTCATGCCGGTAGCCGACATAAGCCGATTTGGACGAGTACGTTTTGGTAAACACCAGGTGGCCGACAACGCTGAATCCCACATTTTTCCAGGCAGCCATAAAACGATCGACACGGTTCCAGCCGTAGAAACTCACCATCAGCGCGTCTTTTTTCAGCACGCGGTACATCTCATGACAGGCAGGTTGCAGCCATTCATCCGTTTTATCACCGGCAATGGTGCGGCCCTGACGGTCACGAAAACCAACGAGGTATGGCGGGTCAGTCAGTATGAAATCGACAGCCTTCTCAGGAATGCCAGCCATTACCTGCACACAGTCACCCAAAATCAGACGGGACATAATCATTCTCCTTATTCAAATGCGGCGCCAGTTACGCCGTGCCGATACGACAGCCGGGCGAAAAGCGGAGCAGACAAGGGCACCACCGCAAGCCGCAGCGCAGATAAAAGCAGACGCTGACTGGACGGTTTGACGGCGAAAATTGAGCCGGAGAACGACGGGAAGACAGCGGAAAATGCATTTTGAAATCACTGCGACCGGGTGAGGATGGTGGCGAAGCCTCCCTTTTCTGCACAGCGGCCCGGCTACAGTAGCGGCACGGCGTTCACAGCAGAGCGGTATGAATGAGGAGCGCAGCGACATCGTATTTTCATCGTTGCTGTCCACAATTTCAGTGGGCAATCCTGTGTATAAAATGAGGGTATTCTGCGCAGGTCGCTACCAGCACGGATGACAGCACGCCTGACAAGGATGGTTATCTTTTAACCATCCACGAAGACTTCACTTTTCCTGGTGTGGTATGTTGATGCTGACTGTAAAAAACCGGAGCGGAGAAAGATGGACAGAGAAATGCTGGCAGAGTGGATGCGGGATATTGCCCAACATATAGAAGAGGAAAGTCCACTGATTCGTGATGTCAGTGTGGATGATGCCCTTTCAGAGGAGGGGCTGGCCAGAAAGATCATCACTATCACGTTCAATGCGCCTGGTCGTGCCCCACAGCCTGAAGAAGATGTCAGCAGCATCCCCCGACATTAAAACAGCATTAAGATGTTAGCCTCGGAAATTGAGTAATTGCCTGATCAAGAGACAAGAGAGGAGCAAGACTCCGCTATACGGGTAACTCGACATGATGCAAACGCTGAATATCCGAGTATTAAATATATAATTCGCGGGTATTCCATTCATTTACAGATACGTTATCCGTTCTCTTCAGCTTCCTTTTCATCATCACGTCTGAGGTGAGCTACGCTGCGTTCCACCGTGCTGAGAGGATTGTATATCCCTCTAACTGCAGCTGTTCTGGTACTTGCTGTATGGGCGCTATACTGCCGATCAAAATCCAAAACTATTCCGCACTTCTCTGCCTGCATTCTGACAAAGCCTCTGATCATGTTTTCCCTGAACCGAAACCATCCAGGCCGGACACCATCCTTCCCGACAAGCGCATGGCACAGAATTGATCCGTGATTTTCTTTACGAAGCCGAGCAAAACGACTGTCGAAGTTCTTCTGCGTCAGAGGTTCAATGTCGAGGTACTTCATCACTTGGATATAGGAGGTAATGATGTGGTCTTTCATTCTGTTGAGGTCTGCACCTTCAGCCATCGCCCAAAGAATGTGATGCATGTGCTCATCTCGGCAGGTAGCTGCCTCATAACATGATCTGAGCGTTTCCTCAGCAGACAATACAGCCGCATCGAGCGAAGCTAGAAATAGATCACGTGTAACTGTGCTAACGACTTCATCCGCCATGTAACACTCATGAAGGAGCTTGCTGCACATGAGATGGACATAATAGGGAAATCCATCACTCAACGCGCATATACGGTCTGCGATATCATCAGGGATATTAATATCAAAATATCTAAATGCACTTTCAACGATACGCTGACGACCTGTCCAGTGTAGACGTTCAAGATCAACCTGTTCAATCTGTCTCTGACTGGACAGATGTCCACCAATCAAATCGGATACCGACTGCCCAATCCCGGTGAAGATGATACGAACGGGTACATCCCCATCGCTTAACTGCTTGAGCAAAACACCAAAGCGGGCACGCTGCTCCTCGCTACGGATCAGGTCAAATTCATCAATAACAATAACCGTGTTCTCCGAATAGCGTTCCGTCAGATAGTTCAGGGCTTCAACAGCACTGGCCATATTAACGACTGAACGAACGCGAGAAGTTTCACGCTCTTCAACTCGGGCTTCGGCTTTTAAAACAGGAATATTGAGACCAAAAGTTGCAGACGTTTTGTACCGCTCTACCGGCATGCGCATCATTCCTTGGCTAATAACCGATTCGATGACTGTTTCTAGGGTCGAGTCATGGTCACAACTGACGGTAATAGGACGGTTATCCGAAGACTGGATAAGCGAAGCGGCTGTGTGGGCGAGGGAGGTCTTACCTACTCCGCGATCGCCATAAATGAACACATGTCGGCCCGGTGAATGAAGTGCCAGTTGTATCGTCTCCAACTGCTTATCCCGCCCAAAAAGTTTTTCAGGTGTACGCACAGGCACACTGAGAGTAAGTACTTCATTGAGCCGGATGGCAAAAGTTGGTAAATCGCAACCTGCAATAGCCATGTCCATTCACTCCGAGAAGATAATTTAGGGGCTATTATACTGATTTCCTGAAAGCGAGTGCATGGCAACGCAGTGTAAATGCAGAAAGTAAATTACATAAGTAGGAACAGATGAGATACATGGATATTCATGCCTGGGAAAAGCGTGGTGATTTCAGTGTGAAAGAATTTCAAATTTCCCTTTAAAATCAAATCACTAATTATGAAATTGGCGTGGTGAAAAACATACAAAAAAAGGATGCTTTTCGGCATCCTTGTCCCTTACTTACCTGACTCTGGAAGTCTTTCCAGAATACGTTTTATTGCCTCATCAATCTCCGACTGTGCCTCAGCGGAAATACGGGAAAACTCATAAACAACAAGTCGCTTCTTTGGATCAGTTTTCTTTCTGGCAAACTGATTACGATCTGCAAATTCTCTCAGCTTCTCTGTTTGAATCGTTCTAGTTGGGAGGGCTGTTAGCAATTTGCTCTCCGACCGGATAACCGCAAGAATTTTGCTTTTATCAATTGCCGGATAATCTGGCATGGTCTTCAACCGATACTGAACTTTTTCCATCAGTTCTGTTACCGATGTTTGCTTGTTGTTTGCTTCTTCAGCCAATTTCAGTAGAAATTGATAATCCGACAACGAAATATCATTTATCACCGGGAATACTGCAATCATTTCATCTGGCACTGCTGCGGCCTGGAACGCACGTGTCACTTTCGCCGGAGAGAGATTTTCTTTCAACGCAATCTCTTCTTTCGTCATGCTAGCTCCATAGGTGACTTCTAGCCGTTTTCCCAGCTCGCGAAGACTATGTTCTTTTGCTGTCTGGATATCTTTCGCCAACTGCCGTGCATCAGTGAGTGATATATCATCTTTGGTTACCAGAATTTCGAATTTAACGTTATTAAAGATGCAGGCGGCACGACGTCGGGTCCCATCTAATATCTCAATTCGTCCATTTACTTCGCGTCCAATAGCCGGGAAGAATTGCTGCAGCCTTATCGTCCGGGAAATATCACTTACAGACTCGCGCGTAAGCATCGCCTGATCCCGTCCATTGACTGATGTATCAACGAACGTCTTTGATTCAATCTCACCGCTTAATACAACCGTTTTGACAAATTTGGCCTGCTTGCCAGATTTGAGTGTGAACGTTTTGACATCTCCGTCACCTTCAAGCATACGGGCGAACTCTGAATTGCTATTACCGAGAACTCGGCCACGAGCTAAAACCTTTTTCACTTAGATGCTCCCCGGATGTATTCAATGCGGTCAAAAACAGCTTTCGTAAACCGTTCTGCTTCAGTACGTGCCTTTTTCAGCGCTTCAGTACTACCTGGGTATGAAACAGGATTAGCACTAATGATCGTGTCAAAAGATTCACCACATCGTTCGAATCCATCCAAACGTGGCAGCGACGAGTCCAGAATATTACTTGCATACACTTCGCGGGCCAGGCTATGTGAAGTTTCGTGATCGCGTTTATTAGTCATTTTGGACATGAAACCGATACTCGCACTCAGGCGTGGTTCTACACCTTCTTCTTCAAGACGCTCCAGCATTTCAGGCAAACGCGTCAGGTATTTAAGGGTTGAATGGAAATCAACCTGCGCCGGTGGGGTAGGGGTCAGAAGCAAATCACTCGCCGCCAGGCCATTCAAAAGGAACGGATCAAGATGGGGGCCGGTATCAATGAAGACAAAATCATAGTCCCCTGCGATACGGTCGATGATTGTTTTCCTGAGCACTTCTGAAGGTTTAAGACCTGGCAAATGTTCTGCAACCAGAGACTCCCACTGACTCGCCACGAAGCCGTCATCAATAGAAGCAGGGATGACATCAACGCCAGGAATAATGGTGGAACGAATAACGGCTTCTCGCAATGTTTCGGTATCGAGGTCATTCAGCATTGCCTGAGCAGCTGTTTCAAGGACCGTACCAATGCTATGGGTGTGATCCAGGAACATGGTACTGGAGGCCTGTGGGTCGAGGTCTATTACAAGGATGCGAAGATCATGCCGCAGCAGGTCCTGATGTACACGCAGCGCATGTGCAAGCGTAACTGTACTGACTGTTTTTGATACACCACCTTTAAGGTTTACAACGAAAATCACGTAGGGTTCTTTATGGATATCGCGATATTTAGGTATCTGTCGGTGGGCGTAGATATCGATAACATTCTTTATCGTCAGAGCATATTGTTCAACGTTACCAATCTGCTTTTTATTAAATATATAGCCGTTTTCTTCCATTTCTTTCATGGCCAGTTCTACGATACGCCGGCTCAGCTTTGGTAGTTTTGCGACAGCGTTACGAGTATATGTCTGATGATAATCAGTCAGATTAAATTCTTTCCTTTGTTCCTCAATATCCCTACTCATAGCCTGAAGTAAAGCGCTTGCTCTAAGAGCTATGGTACCCACACTACCGTAATCGCGTTTCATTGTTGTCCCCTCAAGATGGAATCCTTGCACATTGATGGCGTAGAAGCTCACGCTATTGTACACAATAAGCAATAGCGTACAACATATAATGGTACGACATTAAATTATTGTACATTAACCCATACCTATCACGTAGATCAAAAAGACAACTGAGGCTGTACTCAAAGAAAAAACCGTGAGTCTGTTCAGAGCTTGCATCTGAGCAGGCGAGGGGTTGTGACAAGCCCGGCGGGCGCGTCAGCCTGTCACATTGGAGTATGCCCTATGTATACCATGAGGAAAGATACCGGCGAATGTTATTGTGACCCGATATATGATGCCATTAGTTACATGACGACTTAAATGTCATCAGCCTTAAGCTGGGGTGGAGTGCAGTTTTTATCAAAGGAAGGATGACAGGAAAGAAGGGCAGGGACACAACTACCGACGCAGTCCCTGAAGGGATAGGAATCGCAATTGCACTACGCGTCAATGTGAGCACAGGCGGCCTGTGGTACTATGACCCGATCATTTTTCAGAACTCGGACTGATGAAAAAGAAAAAGACTACACCCACGCCCCACGACGCCACCTTCCGGCAGTTTCTGACTCAGCCGGACATTGCCCGTGATTTTATGGAGTTACATCTGCCGGCTAAATTGCGTGCTGTCTGCGATCTCAATACACTAAAGCTGGAATCCGGCTCCTTCGTTGAAGACGATCTCCGACAATATTTCAGCGACGTCCTGTACAGTCTGAAAACAACAGCCGGCGACGGATATATTCATGTTCTGGTCGAGCATCAGTCTACGCCTGACAAACATATGGCATTCCGCCTGATACGCTATGCCGTGGCCGCCATGCAGCGCCACCTGGTCGCGGGCCATAAAAAACTGCCTCTGGTGATACCGGTGCTGTTCTACACGGGTAAACGCAGCCCGTATCCGTACTCCACCCGCTGGCTGGATGAGTTTGAAGATCCAGTGCTGGCAGGCGAGCTCTACAGCAGTGCATTTCCACTGGTTGACGTTACCGTGATCCCGGATGATGAAATCGCGGGTCATCGCAGTATGGCTGCCCTGACATTGCTTCAGAAACATATTCACCAGCGGGATCTGGCTGAGCTGGTTGACCGCCTGGCGCCTATTTTACTGGCCGGATACCTGTCTTCATCACAGGTGATATCGCTGGTACACTATATAGTACAGGCAGGCGAAACATCCGACGCCGAAGCCTTTGTACGCGAACTGGCACAGCGTGTGCCGCAACACGGAGACGCACTCATGACCATCGCACAACAACTTGAACAGAAGGGTATCGAGAAGGGCCTCCAGCAGGGAATCAAGCTCGGTGAAGAGCGTGGTATTGAAAAAGGCCGCAACGAAGGCAAACTGGAAGTAGCCCGGACCATGCTGCAGAACGGCATTGACCGCAATACCGTCATGAAAATGACCGGCCTGACCGAAGACGATCTGGCGCAGATCCGTCACTGAGTATTCTTTTCTGACATTCCCTTTACTGTCAGGCAGTCGGAATTATCTCTCCCACTGCGGTCTATCCCGAACGCCGGGGCTGTTCAGAACTTGTTTCTGCGCAGCCCCGGCGTTGGACAAGCCCCCGGCGCGTCAGCCTGTTAAATTAAGCCCGACCTTTCAGCATCGCCACCGCCTCAGCGCCCGGCATCTGAAACTGCACCCGGTGGCGTGCCGCCACGTCCAGCGCAAACACCTTCGTATACACTTCCGTCGAGCTGACCGACTTATGCCCCATCAGGCTTTGCAGGACTTTCAGCGGGATGCCGGCATACAGCATGTGCATGGCGTAGGAATGGCGAAACGTGTGCGGTGTCACCGGTACCGAGAACGTCACGCCGTCAGCCGCCGCCGCTGACACGGCTTCGTTAAGCCAGGTGCGGACCGTGCGGTCCGTGATCTCCCAGATACGCGCCTTCTCCGTTCTGCCGCTTCGTTTATTGCGGCGCTCCAGCGGAATTTTCAGCGTGGCCACCATCATCTCCAGCTGGCCGACGAACTGGTGATCGGAAAGCGGAACCAGGCGGTGTGGCTGACTACCGACAGGTGCACGACCGGATGTTCTGGCCGCTTTCTCCGCGCGCTGCTTAAGGGTGGCCAGTTGCACGAACGGGTAAGGTGAAGCCAGCGAAAAATCTCCTCGCGTCAGCGCCAGCGCCTCATTAATACGCGCACCGGTGTTCCACAGGGTGGCCAGCAGCATCTTACGGTGCAGGTCGGGCACGTAGTGGAGCAGAGCGCTCACTTCAGGCGCCAGCAGGTATTTCGGCAGTTCGTCCTGAACGAGCGCCATCTGACGCAGGGCCAGTGCGGCAGGGTAGTCGATGGCCACCGGCAGCTGCGCGGCCGAAAAAGAAACGCCCTGGCCTGGGATTGCCGGTATCATTGCTTGTTGTCCCTGCCGGACAGGTATTGCTCAGTAAGTCGTGCCAGTGCTTTCTGCGCGTAATCCTCGCCCGGGAGCACACTGATTTCTCCCCGGCGTTCCATCCCGGCGCCGGTGGCGCTCAGCGTCGTCATCACCGGCAGCAGCCGGAGAAGCTGCCGGGCATGTCCGCACTCTGTGCGGATACGATCGGCAAACGCATCCTCATCGCGTGAATATGCCCCGGGCGCCGGCCGTTCCCTGCCGTCCTTTTCTGACTGCAGCTGCTGACACAGTTTCAGCAGGCCAATAATGTCATCGGCGGCTTCATTTGCATGCAGATCGTTCAGATAATGCGGTTTCATTGATTATGCTTTCTCATCAGAGTGAGGTGATTAATGGCTGTTGTTGACACAGTCAGAAACTGACTCCGCTATCGTGATTATTGTCCGTGGTTCTACTGGCGCTCCGGTTTAAATCTGCTCTCACCAGCTCCTGCGCATAAACCATCTCCATATTCCGGCGTCTTCTCTTTTGCAGCGTCCAGACCTTTATGAGAGCCTTCCTGGCCGGCCAGATAGCATCATCCGAACGGGTCTGGACAAAACCAGCCAGTTTACGCAGGCTGCGGACAAGAACGAGAGCTCTGACTCCAAGACGGGTGTATTCGTAGCAGCGGGTGATAGTCGCATCCTCAAAATAAGGAGGAGCACGGTAGCCGGTGGTGATTGCCCTGTCAGAGGCCTGCTTGATTATCGGGAGCTCACGTACCCTGTACATCAGTCTGGCCGGAAGGACACGCCAGTCACCTTTGACATCAGAGAAATCAATCTCAGGAAGTTCAACCTCTGCCCCGGAAAGACTGTACCTGTTTTCATAAGCTCCGTGCGTCGCTATGGTGGCGCATTTTTCTGCGAACTTTTCCAGAGTGAATATCAGTTCAGTCGCAATAAAATGCCGCTCCCGTTTCAGTTTATCCTCTGACGTCAGCTTCTCTCGACGCTGTGTGAAAAGATGCGTCAACCAGATGCCAGTAAGCGCAATGCCCCCGGTCAGCAGGCCAGTAACAAGCCCAGTTGCTATGTTTCCCCAGATCCCCGCCCCCTGGTTGATTATCTGTACGGTAGCCGGATGGGATGCAACAGGTACTAAGTTATCGGCAGCGGCCTGAATATCAGCCATTATTCATTTACCTCTTTATATTTCTGAGAAATTCCGCCTTCGAGAGTTCATGGTCATTCGTTAGCCAGGACGGGACCATCACCTTTATGGACAAACAACTCCAGCGTGTCTTTCATTTCTGCCAGGTTATGAGCGCCTGCAGGAACAGGCCCTCCTGGTAAAACAGGATCGTCGTATCCGTATATCGTTGTCCATTTACCGTCACTGTTGCGTTGCCCGATTAAACGGCAGGCTGCTGATAGAAAATATCTGGGTGAAAAGATGAGTTCCTCTCCGGCACGAATATCACCTTTATACCAGAGGTTGTCATCAGGATGACCCGCAGCGTTTAATTCAGTAATTAAATCCCACATGCTGTCGAATTTTTGTGGTGACTTTCTGTTTGGATTCATTAGCACCCTCCTTCTTCATTATGAAATATTCCCGTCCCGTAATTATACCCCCGCTGCAGTCATCCCTTCGTGTTCGCATTATCACTTAATGAAACATTCATGCAGGCGATAATAATCAGCCATATAACCACCCTATTAAATTACCGGAGAGCGGTTTCCGGCAGATCCGATTTTCTGGCTTATCACAACTTTCCGGAAGTTTACCACGGTGGGGGAATAAGCAAAGCGGCAATATCGGCCGCTGGGCACAAGGTCACGCAGCAGGGGTGAGACACAACATATAGCGTCATTAGCAGCTGACAGCACCGCTACATATTGTGTTTCTTCGCCGCTGCGCTCTGTGGGTAGGAAAGAAGATCCGGAACTCAGGGTTTTCGGATCTGCACAGAAATGAGAGGGGACAGGCGTTGCTGTAGCGCTACAATCATCACTTTCAGTAATTCATACTGCATCACCAACTACAGCTTTTAATTAGATTAATTTGTAGCTCTTTTCATAAAAGCTAGGTTAGCATGAAGAATAAAACAAAGATGAAAGGAACGATGATGCTCAGCCAGCTTAACCTGCGTTTTCACAAAAAACTGATCGAGGCGCTGAAAGTGCGCGCCGGTCGCGAAAATACCTCGGTCAACGCCCTGGCCGAACGCTTCCTCGATGACGGCCTGAAAACGGTCGCGCCCGGCGACGGGTATTTTCAGCTGGTCGCCGATCCGGATACCACCGCCCGGCAGCTGTACCGGCATATCATTCTCGGCCAGACCTTCGGCACCGCGCCGGTCTCCCGGGATGAGCTGCGCTTCATCCTGGCCTATGCCCGGGAGGCCTTTATTTGCGGCCGGAACAGAGTGGCCACGCTCCCGGCTCTGGACACACTGCTCGATATCACCCGCGACCTGCTGGCCTGGCAGGTGGAGCATGACCGTCCGGTGGACGGTCATTACCTGAAGGGGATCTTCCGCCTGTCCGGGGAAAACTGGATGGAAGAGTTTGACGCCTTCCGGGCAGAGCTGCGCCCCGTTGTGGACCAGATGTATGCCGAACACCTCCTGCGTCCGCTGGAGAGCGACTGCTTCAACCTCGCCGATATTACCGACAGTGCTCTCGCCGGGATTTTCACCCTGCCGCGGCTGAAAACCGTTTTCCCGCTGATGCTGCGCGGGCTGGACTGGAGCGGGGAGAAGGCCCGAGATCTGGCTCAGGAGCTGCGCCCGGTGATCCCGGCCGTCACGCAAACCATTGAAGCCGGTACGCTGCGCCTGGAGATCCGCATTGACGGACAGCACCCCGGAGAACGGCCGGGGGCCTGGTACACCACGCCCCGTCTGCACCTGCTGATCACCGGCCAGGACTTCGTGGTGCCGTACGGCTGGGAGACCTTCTCCGAACTGCTGGGACTGTTCAGCCTGTACGCCCGACATCCGGAAGCCCTGGCACACGGTCACCAGGGGGAGCGCGTGATGTTCTCCCCGCCCGGACACGTCACGAAGGAGGGATTTTTCGGGATAGACGGCCTGCGGATTTTTATGCCGGCGGAGGCGTTTGAGACACTGGTCCGGGAACTCACCGCTAAATGCGCGGAAGGTATGCTCACGGAGGCCCTGACCGGGCTGCGCTGCCTGTACGGAGATCTGTAGATGCCGACTGAAAATGTTCTGTCTCGCGCCGGCTTTGAAGGCCCGGTACTGAAGGCTGAAGATGACCGTTACGGGTATACGGCGATAGCAGAGGGGCTGGCGCGCAGCATCAGCGCCCTGGATGAAAATGTCAGCACCGTGATTGGTATCGAAGGGCAGTGGGGTTCCGGCAAAACCAGCCTGCTGAACTTACTGACTGAGCAACTGAAGACTCAGGTACCGGTCACCACGCAGATTGTGGTGTTCTCTCCCTGGGTCAACTCACCGGATGAAAGCCCGGTAAACGCGCTGATGATGACCATCGCGGCCAGGCTGGCGAAGCTGGATACGTCAGCTATGGCACAGGCAGGAAAGACAGCTCCCCTCGCAGTGAATATCCTTAACTACGCGCAGCAGACCTCGCGCCGGCTTGCGCCGGTGACGCGATTCGCCGGTAATTTTGTTCCGGGTCTGGGGCTTGTAGCCGACGGTATGGACGCCCTCGCGGACACAGAACTGAGCGGGCGGGAAAAAACTGCGGCAGAACTCCGGGCTGACATTGAAGATAAAATTGCCGGGCTGGGCGTCAGCTTTATCGTTGTGATTGACGATCTGGATCGTCTGGAGCCTGCACAGGCTGTTGAAGTGCTTCGTATGGTACGGTCGGTCGCGGACTTCTCGCGATTCCGCTATGTGATGTGCTATGACCGGGACGTGCTGGCGCATGCGGTTGAAACTGGCCTGGGTGTGCAGAACGGCAAACGCTATCTGCAGAAAATTATCCCGCTGTCGTTCAGCCTGCCCAGACCTGAAAGTTTTGATTTGCGCCGGGAATTTCTGGCGGGGGTGGTCAGACTGTACACATCGGCCTGCCTGACTGAGCCCGATGAGACGCTGATTCAGGAACTGAGAAGGATCACAGATATTTACGGTGCAGCTCTCAGGACGCCCCGTGAGGTTCAGCTGACGCTTAATGCGCTGGCCTTCCGCTACGGTGGTCTCAGGGATTATGTCTGGTTACCGGACCTGTGCTTTCTGCAACTTATCCGGACAGTCAACCCGGAGCTGTATGACTGGACAGAGCACTATCTGACCGAAAGGGCAGTGGTGGAGTCCGGCGACGGTACCGTCAGCGAGGCGGAGCAGGCTGAGATGGTCAGCAGCCTTGGCCAGCACCTTTCACTGTTCCGATCGTCAGAAGCGAAATCCGTGACATCACTGCGTCACTGGGTCCCGGGTATATCAGGTTATAAAACTGAGCATCTGAAGCTGTTCGTTCAGGTGGACGATGACGCAAAAGCCGTCCTGACGGCCAACCGGCGCCTCGGCAGTGCCGTCTACTGGCGTTACTATTTTGCGTATTCCTCCCCGCAGAATGTCCTGCCACCTGACTATTTCACCGAACTCTTCCGTAAGGCAGGAAACCCGGCTGAACATCCCGCTCTGGCAGAAGAGCTGCTGAGCCGCATCAACAGCAACAACATTTCCTCCCGGACCTGGTTCGAGCATATCCTTAGTCAGCTGACCTGGCCGGTAATTGCCGCGCGTACAACTGAAGAATGCGAAGGCTTCTTGCGATTCTTCTTTGAGCACGGCGATGAGGTTATTAAGCGTTACACCATCCGTAATGAATGGTTCGAACCCCATAATCTGGATATGAACAGCGTTGCCACACGGCTGTTACAGCGACTATGTGAGGCCAAATCCTGGCCGGTTATCGAAAATCTGGGAACCATGCTGGACACGGGGAAAGCGTGGCGCTGGATAGCGGAGTATTTTCGTCAGCTGCTCTGGATGCACGGCCTCGTCGGCAACAGGACGGTTCATGAACAGCAACATTTATTATCTGCAGAGGTGCTGAAGTCATTACAGCACAGACTGGCGTTGCGTCTGAATTCCCCTGATATTACCCGTCAGTTTGACCAGGAAGGTATTTTACTCACCCATATCTGGGCGTGGTGCGATATCAGTGGACTGGAAAGCGTAAAGGCATGGGTACAGAATGAAACTGCAGAGGATGAAAAATTTCTCAGATTTCTGCTTGCCCTGCGTTACCGTGGGATAAGCTCTGCAACCGGGCATTACAGGGCGCTTAGCCTGACTCAGATCGCGGAGTTTACAGGCAGTGAGGAACAGATCAAAAGCAGGCTGACAAAAATAGAGGGGCAGGGGAACTACAGTGATCTTGTTTCAGAGGTGAATGCTGCGATATCCCGTAACCGATTCTGAATGAGAACCCGGATATAATCCGTGAAGATGTGTTAATCCGGTTGTGCGCTGCTATCAGACCGGCCCGGACTAAAGACGATCACCGGATACGCCATCGCGACCTTTGCCATACTGGTAGCAAATAATACTAGGAAGTTTAAACCGGGTGCCTGAACCCATACAGGAAGAGTCAGTCAGTTGCAGGCTGGCTTATGTAAAAAGTAAGCGTGGCGCCAGATGTGGTACTTTTTTATATCACCCAAGGAGAGTATGGGAAATTGTGAATCCTCAGATACACCTCGATGGCCTTCAAGAAAAAACCTCCTTTCGGAGGTTTTCAGGTTCCGTTACTATTTTCTCTTCCGATCACAGCAATAAGTTTCCTCATTAAATGGATCAGAGCCAGAGCGATACTGACAAGTGCCCCTATTGCTCGTTCATTCATTTCTGCTATCCCTAATCCAATCAAAAAAAGCAGGATCAAGTTTGCGGAAATCGACAAAAAGAAAATGGAAGTAACTGAATAATATACAATTTTGACAAGTGGATTGTCAGATTGTTGTCGCATTTAAGTCCCCTTAAATGCGCAGAAGTCCGTCACCAGGCGTTCAACTCTGGTGACGGAGATAGTATGTATGTATGAATTCAAAAGATCAACAATCACTGAATTGATGTGGATGAGGAAGCGTTGTCCATCAGAAGCGGTGTTCACTTCAGTCTCTTCGGAATCACTTTAAGGCGGTAAAAATTTTTGAATGATGTACCAAAAGACCTCCCCTTCGGAAATTCAGCCGGGGAGGCAGGTGACTCAGGCAGTACGAGCAATGATGCCCTGATTAGCTGCAGGTGGCAGGGCGATGAGTTTGTCACACTCCACGATTACGTACTCCGGGATGAGATCGAACCTGGACGGATCCAGCTGACATATGAACTCATTTTCTATGTGGTACGTTTCGTTAACGAATTTTCGTATTACCGGATGATCCTGATCCAGCTCCAGTAAACGGAATACCTGTAGTTTTTCATAGCCGTTACGGCAGCGACGGTACAGGTTTTTTATTTCTTCCGGACTACTTACGAGTGCATGAAGTCGTGGGTAATCGAAGCTGTCCACATACTCCCCGATATCCTGCCGGGCCTGCTGAACTTTCTCCTGCGCCATTTCGGGGTAGCCCGTGCCCGCAGCGGCAGGCTCGCGATGATCCAGCGGAACTACGCGACGATGGAACAGATTGGACAGGAGCTGATAAGCATCGCCACGTTCGTCAACGATTTCAAAGTAGCGGCGAAGATAGATGAGCTTAATGATCTCCTCACAGTCTGCTGATGCGGTGATGGATTTGCAGATCTGCATGAACGTCATGATATCGCCGTCGTTAACGGGTAATTCCTCTATGACTCCGGCAGACAGACGCAGGCAGGAGGCGGTCACCAGATTACTGAACAGCTTTCTGACTGACTTAAGCGTGTCAATCACTGGCTCTACGTCATGCGTCAGCATGAGTACAGTCCGGTTCTTCAGGCATTCACCGCTGTCCCGCCTGAACAACATTTCGAGAATGGCAAACTTCTTGTTTTTGTCAAAAGAGGAAATGGGATCGTCCAGGATAATCAGTCCCGGATTTTTTGACAGGCATTCATACATGAACAACACAATCGCAAAGGCGTTTCGTTCTCCGTAGCTAAGATGCTGGCTGCCGCCGCTGACATACCCATCAAAATCCATGTGTCGTAGCCTGAGCTTTCTCTGATCGCCCTCACCGGAAATATCAACCCTGTATTTATAGCCGGCATAGGTGAGGAAATTATTGATGTTTGTTTTGTGCTGGGCGATCAGCCGGACCATGCTGTCCCGGTGCCGGTTAATTTTTCCCTGCAGCGGTCCGGCAAGGTTTATCAGGTCCTGAAGGGCCGCGTTCAGTCTGTTGGTGATCCCCTGCGTGAGCTCGCACTGCAGATCTGGAAAGAATTGCAGGTCAATCAGCCTGGCAGTGAGCACCTCCCGAACATTCTGCTGTTCCTGCAGGCTGAAAACATTCAGGCCTCTCAGTGCAGTGAGTTTCTCCGTCAGTGTGTCGGTCTGGCGTTTCAGCGCAATCAGGTACTCGATATGTTCAGCTTCCGGACCGTTTTGAAGCTGCGTGATGGCCAGAAGGCGTTCTCTGGCGTCCTCCGTCAGGTAATTACCAAGGTTTTCAACCAGTCTGATGATGGCGGTCAGGTTTTTAATGGTGGATTTATCGTATTCCTCGCTGACCTGGCGGATTTGCGATTCCTTTTCCCTGATATCGCCGGTACAGAATGGACAGCAGCCATCAGAAAGGGGGGAAAACTCGAGCCCCTTTGTCTGCCAGTCAATCCAATCCACGCGGCGTTCACTGCGGATATAGGGTTGATAGCTCTCTAGAGCAGCTGGAATGTGGTGTATTTTATTTCCGCCTGACAGGCCTTTCATGCCGGTTGAAGAACGTGAAATGCCGGAACTGGTTGATCTGAATGCATTGCTGAGTTCCTGCAGGTGGTCTATCAGCGAGGTTAGCTCGGTATGATCCGTGAAAACCGCCCGGATAGTTTGCGTCATCTCTTCTATTTCACGTTCTCTCTCTGCATAGGCTTCATTGCGAATGAGAATATTAAAGCTGTTACTGATGAGTTCGTCCGGTTGGAACGTAAACTGCCCGACATACTCCTCGTTAAAGCACAAAACCGGCCCAATACCGTCAGCGCCGGTAACTGTAGGTCCTGCATTGCCGGGATTTTCTTCCCGCAGCCGGAAGGGCATCAGCGCCTGCAGCCCCTGCGAATCGTCCATAGCCGCACAGCTTATAGCCCGGGAGAGCGTGCTTTTGCCGGTACCGTTGGGCGCAAATTTGATATTCAGTTTGTTTTCCGTGAGGGTTATACGGGCCCGATCGATGTTATTGCAGTGGAGTACGTCAATTTCCATTTTTCTTTCCTTAACCGTCAATTCTAGGTTTCGTTATATCCTGACGTAAGGTTAGTGGTGATGCTGTGATGTAGACGTATTTTACATGCCGTTTGTAACGTTATTTATGCAATCCCCCCGATTTCTTACATTGATGAACATTGAGAAGATCCTACTTCGGGAGTTTTCGGATCTGACCGGGAAAGGAGATAGACTGTATGTAAGTTCTGTACTGTATGTACGATATGTATTAACTGTATTTTATGTATTATGTATTTTTTACACCAGGCGTACGATGGCACCATTCCCTGATAAACCGGAGCCAGACCATGACCACCCTCTCCCCGGACACCGTCCGCCGCATTGAAGACGCCGCTGCCGCCCTGATCGCCGCCGGCAACCTGAACCCGACCAACGAGCAGGTCCGTCAGCACCTCGGCGGCGGCTCCCTGTCCCACATCTCCCCGGTGATGCGCGCGTTCCGCGCCCGCCGGCACGAGCAGGCCGCTGAGCAGGCCACGCCCCTGCCGCCAGAACTGGCGCAGCTGCTGACCGGCCAGCTGGGGCTGCTGTGGCAGGCGGCCGTGAAGCAGGCTGAAGCCGGGGCCCTGGCGGCGCGCGAGCAGGCCGACGACGACATAGCCCGGGCCGACCAGGAGCGGGACGAGGCGCTGGCGAAGGTGGCCACCCTAGAAAGCGAGCTGGCGGTGCTGCGCGAGGTGGTGGCCGAACGTGACCGCCTGCTGCAGGAGGCGCTGCCGCTGCGTGAGCAGGTGGCGCGCCTGACCGCCACCGGCGAACACCTGGCGGCGCAGCTGCAGGACACGAAGGCGGAGCTGAAGGAAGCCCGGGAGGACGGTCGTGAGCTTCAGGCCGAACTGCTGGCCCTGGCCCGCCAGGACGGGAAGGTGAAGAAATGAGACCGGAAAGACTATTACGTATAAAAGCCTTTCGACGGGCGCTGGAGCTTGCCGCCGGTGAGCGGGCTGACGAGTGCCGTCGTTTTCCTCGCTGGGAAACGGAACACAGGAATTTCCCGCACGGCAGCTGCGACCTGGCCAGCAACACACTGGCGCAGTATTTGATGGATACTGAGGGATGCCATCCCTGCATCATTTTTATGCAGGGGAACGCAGACTTTCATGAAGCGGAAAACTCAACGGTTCACGCGCATGTCATCGTATTGCTGGACGGGGAGTACACCGATCTGACGCTGGACCAGTTCGACGAATATCCGGACTACATTCCTGCCGAACCTGTCGAGTCTGACGGGCAGCTTGGTAAGCTGTTACGCAATATCATGAAGCATGAAGGCCCTGTAAAAACCCGCCAGGTTGATCTCGATGGTGGCGATACGCTGTATGCCTGGTTACGCGATACCGCGGAGGAAGCGCTGGCGGCAGATCCGGATTGGCAGGCCTGGGAACAGTCCATAGAAGAAGCAAGGGAAGCCGCTTTTAAGGCGTTCCCGTTTCTGTCTGACATGCAGAAAACTGAGTGCGAACAGGGCCCGGACAGTCAGGAGGCTGCCAGATGAAGATTTATCATTACACTGACCTGAACGGACTGAAGGGCATCATCGAATCAGGCTCACTGTGGGCGACGCACTTTTCCTTTCTCAATGACAGTAATGAGCTGACTCACGGTATGAACTGCCTTGAGAATGCCCTGCAGTACCTGAGGAACGACTTTAATCCGAAAACCCTTAAGTTCATCGAACAGGCACTAACGCACTTCAGAATGCACCGGGCTGCTCACGTCTTTAACCTGTCGTTCTGTCTCGAACCCGACCTGTTAAGCCAGTGGCGGGGTTATGGCAGCTCTCAGGGCGTGTGCCTGGAATTTGATGATGACGAACTGGCTGCCTCCCTGGAACTCACGCACTACCAGGTGTTTAAAAACCGGGTGATCTACACCAAAGAGAATTCCACGGTTGAAGCCCGGAATGAGATCCTCGCTTTCTTTCGTCAGCCACAGGTTCAGGCAGCAATAAATGCAGATGTAATGCATGAGATAATTCAGGCAACCAGACTGGCACACAGCCTGCCACCTTTTTTCAAGAATGACGGTTTCAAAGAGGAGCAGGAGTTCCGGATGGCCATTTTGCCGGACAGACCTTTTGAGGGTGTTAATTTTCGTGTCAGTGAAAACGGTCTGGTGCCATATCTGATCCTTGAAGCCAAAGACAAGCTGCCACTGAAAAGCATCAGAATTGGTCCCCGCAGTAACAGATCAATGATGATGGACGGGATATCATTCCTGTTGCAGAACAAGGGGTATACCAGTACACGGATTTCGTTTACTGAGACGCCGTTCCGGTAATCTCAACTGAAAAGTACAAACTATTAGGGATAAGTATGCTAGATAAAGTTTCTCAAATAAATTTGGCCAAAATCCTGGCAGATAAGTTTAACGAAGGCGACTGGAAGGAGCTGTTTGCTGTTACAGATTGTGAAGATGTTCCGGAAGGGCTGAATCAATTCTACCGGCATGTTCACTGGAACAACACGGAGTTAAAAGGGGTGGCCATCGCTGCCATAGAAACTACCCTGGCCAGGGACGCTGATAACCTTTCTAAAATCTGGGCGCTGGATAATGTTCAACGCTATATCAGCAATGCCAATAATGATCTATTCAAAGAAATAAAGGACATTGTTAATCAGAATGGACAAAGAAACGTTTCCGCAGCGCCAGTGAAAAATGTGAACGAAAACATTTACCAGGCCTTAGAAGATGCGGAAGTATTGCTTCAGAAAAATGGACCACAGCGGGCATATGATCGTGTGCACACAGCTCTTCATGCTTCATTAAGACAAATGTGCGTAAACCATGGCATTACGACCGATAGTACAAATAATAATGTTCCAGGCCTGCTTTCCCTGATAACTGCACATCTTAAGGCCCTCCCGGATGATGGAAGAAATGAAGATGTGTTTAAAATGTTGAAGTCTGCTGCCGCAATACTTCATGGAATTAATAACCTGCGTAACAATTCCAGCATGGCTCATCCCACAGAAAAATTGCTTAATGAAGCCGATGCGCGTTTTGCCATAAACCTGGTTCGTTCCATTATGACGTATATTGATGAATTGCTTTAATTTTAATAAAAATATAAGGCTCACAGCGAAAAATATAGAGTAACAATGATGTAGTGAAGTACGGCCAGAATGTCGAACACTGGCCGTACTCTTATGGTTTAACAATTGATGATCACCTGTATAAGCGTTTAATGAACTTCTTTACTGACTTAACGCCTGCTGAATTTCCTGGCGCAGTATCGTAAACGCATAAGGATCAAAGCGGTTGGCTGCCAGCCGACTGGGATCAGTGGAAACCTCAAAGGTATCATCGGACTTCATGTCATTGTTATAGGAAAACAGGATGCTACCCGGATTCAATATATGGAAATAGGTAACACCTAACTCAAAAACAGGCTGGGAGGAATAAAGCTCATACTGCTGTGCTTTATTGTTATAGGCAACCATATAAATATTATAATTCTCTTTTTTAAAGAATTCTGCAAGTAATTCAATGGTGTTGCGGGCATTTTGTGATATCCCATTCGCATTTGGCCCCTGGGCGTTGTGTTCCCTTAACTCGGCCAAAGCATATTGAGCGCCGCAGAATATGCTTGCCAAAAATGTCTTGCGTTTCATCATATTGCCTCTGGTTAAATCCCTTCTGGGACTGTAAAGCGTTCCGTCAACAATGATCCAATCATCGTTAACCCATTTTGTAACTTGTTGAGGAGTAACACTCATACTTTTAGCAAAAGCAGATTTATTCCCGTCAAAGAAAAGATCGATATGTTCTGAAAGCTTCATAACTAACCTGTCTGACTGTTTCAACAATAACAGCATAATCAAACTTTGATTATACATCGACAAAAATTGAGTATATCTCTCATTCAGATCCGAAACTGGTATTTTTCGGATCTCTTGAGAGGAGGAGAAGGATTGCTGCTGAATAATCACAAATTCAGGTTAATTATTGCGATTAAGGAATTATTGACTTACTGGAAATAAACAGTGGTAATTATTGCTTTGACTGGAGAAATGAGTCTGACGGCGGATCAGCGACGAAGCGACACCCGTCAACTTTACCCTTAGTGTCCGTCCTGACTTTTAGCATGGTATTCGGTCATTAAAGTCCGCTTTGTGCCAGAAGCGGATGTTTCTAACATTTACATTCACTAATCCATCTAGAACTACATTCGCAGCATAGTTATGCAAACAAGCCGGGATAATCAGGCGCGTTTCGATATACAGACAGGAAAAGATACTGTAAACAGGCTTGAGGCCGCGAAACGAGATGAGGTCCTATCAAGTTGTGCAGGAAAGCATTGTTATGTTAAAAATGGGATGCGTGGTAGCCGCAGGATATTTCGTCATCACTCACCCGCCCCCGGGAGGAGCCTTTTCACCGGAGATAATGTCATTGCAGAAACTTAAGATCGTGCCTCGCCTGCTGCCGGACGTCCGCGCAGGCAGGAAGCTTCATACCATCCGCTGGCGGGAACGGGAAATTGTGCCGGGCCCTATGCTTTACGAAAATGCTCAGGATGCCTCTGACACGGTCATGGTATGTGTCACGCACGTTGAAAAAATGCCACTTTCTGTCGTTGCGGCCAGGCTTAATAAAAGTGCGGAATGGCCGGATGCCGAAATGCTGGAAGGGATGCGTGAGCACTATCCGTCCATAAAGATGGATTCCGAGGTTGTAGTCATCCACCATTTACCGCCTGATGCGTGAGTTCGTGGCCGGGTTGTTATGTCTAATGTAGAATAACATCACTATCGCCATGATTTTGACATCCGCTTTTCGCTCAAAGCGGACCTTCCATTTCCACCTGCCTTTCGTTTAAACCGCTTTCTGCCGTATCTAGTTCGCCCTTACATACGCTTAACCCGTCAAGATCTGTTTTTACTGATTTTGGGTCTGAGCGGCAAAAGAGAGATAAAACTTATGCCTTACATATCCATATGCGAGGCATCTGCATAGGTCAGGCATACGAATACTATCACTATCTGCATATGTAATACCGAAAGCTTACAGCATCTGCGGCATTGAGGTGGCTATGGATGTACTTCAGGCCACGCTCAGGCTTACCGTTATAAGTCCTGATCATCGTAATGAAATTAGTAAGAGAACCGGCTGCACTTTCGAAATAAAATTAAGAGCTACTGAGTGATTTGGCCTACATCGTGACCGTAGCGGCGCTTTGCCTGCGCTTACGGTCACCGTCAGTACAGCCCTGAAGCTTTTGGTGCACTGATTCCGCACGGCATTATTTTGTCGATGTCGGTAGCCCGTCAGATTCAATATTATAAAACTTCAAAAGCGGTTATGCTATTATCTTCAGTATATCTTTGAAGGTGTTGTATGCGCTGTATCAGGGTGCCAGTGTGGGAAATGCTACAAAAAAGCATTCTCGATAGCAAAATTTTTCATATCTCGAAAAAACCGACACTACATGATATTGATTTCACCAAATGTTGATGTGTATTCTTGGAATAATAAAAAGCACCATTAGATAATGGTATTAAAGGTGACGATAAGATAGCATATTTTCGTGCTGAGTTAGTTTTCGCACTTCATGATAATAAGTTCGATGTTAGATGGATATAATTAAATCGCTCAAGAAGACAATTCTTAAACGTCTTCTGTGCATTATCGCAACTTAACCCTCATTGATCTTCTTCGGTGACTCGACCGTCCGTGTGAGTCACCTTTTTTATCTATGCAGCATGAGAAAGGAAAAGGCTATTCCTGCCATTCCCTTTTGAATAGTTTTTTGTTGTCTTTTCTATGAAGTGTTCTGGGCAGCAATGAACTATTTTTTCATTGCACGTAACTGGCGTCGGTATGAGGCCGGGGGAGAGTTAAAATAGCGACTGAACGTGCGTGTGAAAGACTGCTGTGATTCATACCCATATTTGAGCGTGATTTCAAGGATCGAATCATACCCGTTTGCCAGGTCATCGGCGGCGCTGATTAACCGCCGGGTCCGGATGTACGCGCCAAGCGTCATGCCGGTATACAGCGTAAATATACGCTGCAGGTGCCATTTTGAATAACCTGACTTTTCAGCCACGTCATCAATCTTGAGGTTTAGATGAATATTGTCGTTAATCCACTCCAGCAGGGGAGTGATATGATTTTTATAAACCATTATATTCTCCTTTATAGAAGGGTTCTCCAGGATGATGTCAGATTCGGGATGTTTTATTTACCCATTCGGAAGTGGTCACCTGCTATTTCAAGGGAAAAACCGAGTAATACCCTCGCCTCTGTATTTGCCGTGGTGACAGTGAGACCGCTCGGGTATATTTCCTTTAATTTTTCGCAAATCAACTGTCCGCGAGTGAAAAATTCTTCACGGTTTCCTCGATAAACCCCTGCAATAACCAGTCGGTAGTCATGCAACCACAGATAAATTTCTTCTCGAACCAGGGAATGGTTGTCGTGAAGCAGTTTAAACAGGGTGAAAGTAATGTGCAGATTACGCAGTGCCTGCAGTCCGGCAAGATGCGCTTCGGCACTTTTTAACGAGAAAAGTTTTATTACCTTGCCGCCCGTCTTATAAACGAAATCGTCTTCCTTTATATTTCCCACGGAAATAACTTTAAGGTCCCGGGAAAAGGAACGCATGATCCTGTTTTTGATAAACAGGTTATCCGGTGTTTTCATCAGAGAGAAAACTGCCCACAGAATACCGAGACCGGTCAGGAGCGCGAGCCCGGTCGTCACGGAAACATCGGCGGAGAAGGACATTTCATTACCCGGTTGGGTCAGCAGCACGAATGGCAGGCAGAAGCCGAGACCGTAGGGCATCGTCGGTGCCCAGGCAACGGCCATGAGTGCAATGAATAACGGCGCGCCCATCACCATAATCAGCAGCTCGAAGTTTCCGCTACCGGCAGACAGCAGGAACAGCTCAATAAAGGCGGAGGCCGGTATGGCCACCACGGCCCCTATTATCACCTTTCGTACAATCATTTCCGGTACGGGGGCCGGTGCAAAAGCCATGGAAAAGAACGGCGGCAGGATCATCATCATCAGAACTGCAGGCGGCGAACCTGTGCCAATCCAGAGCGCAACACAGCTCAGAAAAACCACCATACTGCGCACGGCCCCGATGCCGGCGACCAGATTGTCCTGGAAAGCGGGCAGTCGCCTGGCCTTAAGCGGCATGTTATCCTGATTTTTTATCGCACTGACGATACGCGTGATACTCAGCAGCATGCTGGTGATCCTGCATAACATCCTGAAAGCCACCACATCCGGGGCGGTTTTCAGATAACCTTTTATCTTGTGGTTACGTAATGCTTTTTGCAGATCGGACAGCAGCGCCTGACGTTTGGCATAGGTTTTTTCCTCTGCCAGTTTGCTCAGAACCTGGCGTGAAAATCCAAGGAGGTGACGCATATTCTCCCCGAACCTCTTTGCATCAGCGTTAATCTGATATCCCAGCGTCTGGGTGACAGAGGATGCGACAATACTGAGGTTACTTATTTCATAACATGCCCGGGCACGGCGCGTGCCGTCAGGACCATCATAGGTGGAGGCCCGGGCATCATGGTTCAGCTGTGATACGGCCGCCAGGAGAGCGCCTGAATTTTTATACCGTAACGTTTTTGAGCTCTCAGCATTCAGCTCGGCGAGGATAAGCCCGGTAAGCCTGCTGAACGTCTGTTCCGCATGTTTCTGCAGCAGATCCCTGAGACGAAAGGGAACGAAAAAAATGCTCACGGCCGCGGCACAGAATGCGCCCACCATTCCTTCGCTGATACGCGCTCGCGCAATTTCGAACACGTGTAGCGAGCTGACTGTTGAAGCGTCCGACATAGCGAGTAGGGCAATCAGCGGAGCAGTCACGCCCGTCAGACCCAGAAAGTAGTTGTAATTGACGTGCTGTACTTTTGCAGAAAGAAATGAAGTTCCTCCCACCCAGGCCGTCAGTAACGCAATCGCTACAAACGGTATTTCAGAGAAGGCACCAATTGTCAGTACCGCGTAGAGCCCGCCCAGCCAGGAACCTGCTACAAGATATAAAGCCTTTTCAGTCACCAGCCCGCTTTCTGGCCTGGCCTGTAGCAGCATTGATGCCACGACAGCCCAGTACGGCCGGTCCAGCTCAAGGTGCATGGAGATGAACAGCGCGGCCGCCATCGAAATCACCCCCTTTACCGCGAAGATCACCGTGTTCCTGTTGGGCGTGAGGAAGTGGCTGATAACAGGAGAAAGTATCATCTCGTCACCCTTTTTTGTCGATTTCAACGGATGCCGTC
Organism: Enterobacter sp. JJBC; assembly: GCF_036936505.1. NCBI lineage: Bacteria > Pseudomonadati > Pseudomonadota > Gammaproteobacteria > Enterobacterales > Enterobacteriaceae > Enterobacter > Enterobacter sp. JJBC. Next base: position 33,979 of record NZ_CP136936.1, on the reverse strand, counting down.
ATGCCCGCGCTGAGCCGGATATTCGCCGGAACGTTCGTCAGCTGAATGTCCACGGGTATACGCTGTGCCAGCCTCACCCAGTTAAAGGTCTGCTGGGTGGATGGCAGCAGTTGGCTGTCAGTTGCCGTATTGTTATTCGCAATCGCGCTGGCAATACTCATGACCCTGCCGGTCAGTGGCGCACCGCCGCTCATCAGCTGTATGTGTGCTGTGTCGCCGGGTGCGATGAGGGGCAATTTTGTTTCTTCAAAGTACCCGGTTACGTACATGGAGTTCTTTTTGACCAGCGAGAGAACGGCTTTACCCTGCACCGCGTAATTACCGGACCGTAAACTGAGATTCATGACCGTGCCGTCTGCCGGGGCGAGGATCTCTGTCCGTCTGAGATCGATAAGGGTTTTCTCATAAGTACTTTTCGCCAGCTCATAATCTGCTCGGGCAAGATTGCTGTTGGTTTTATAGGTGCTTAAATCATCTTTGCTGATAACTGCACTCTGGCCGAGGCGCAATCTTCTGGCGTACTGTTCTTTCGCGTGCTCAAGGGCGTACTGCGCTTTATCCATCTTAGCCTTTGCTTCTTCTGCAGCGTTACGAAAACGAGTGGCATCAATGGTGAACAGCACCTGACCTTTTTTCACTTCCTGATTATCCTGGAAATTCACCTCATTCACCCATCCGGCAACATCGGGTGCCACGGTGATGACCTCAGCCCTGATCCTGCCGTCTCGGGTCCAGGGAGAATACAGGTAATGCTTCCAGACCCATTCCCCGCCAAGTGCAGCTGCTGCAACAAACAAAACGGTGATCGAAACCCTGACGACTGTACGAACCATTTATTTCAGACTCCAGTTAGAAAAAGTGCGGCGGTGAGAATGAGAATAAAAAGGGAGAGATCGAACCAGGCTCCCGCCCAGATGAGCCGGCGCAATCCCAGTGCAGCGAGGAGTCTGCGTGTTGCGAGCGTGCCCGCAATGGCCAGCACGGAATAGAACGCAATCGGGCTGAATAACAACCCGGCAAAGGCATATTCATGCAGCATGGCACCCTGAAAAATATTCAACATAGCCAGTAAAGTCCCATAAAAAGGAGCAATATTTACCTTCTTCGATACAACTTTCCACAATGTGGTAGAGCTATAGAAATCACTTGATGCCTATACCGCCATGCGGTACACTATATCGAAATATGGTTGATGTGGGTGTATCCTAGCGTTCAGCCTGATGTTTTTCAACCCTTCTTCAGGCAGGGTTTTATTTACTGTCTCAAATGATTTGAGAACGGAAAACGGGGAATAAAATGAATACAGTCGATGAACAGGAAAAAACCGGGGGAGTGCAGGTTATCTCCCGTGCCGCAAGCATCCTTAATCTTCTCGGCGAACATCCTGCAGGAATGAGCCTGGGGAAAATAGCGAAGGAATCAGGACTTCCTCGCTCGACGGTACAGAGGATTGTCGGCGCGCTGGCCGAAGCGGAGCTGACACGGACGTCGGCCAAAGCCGGCGTAGCTCTTGGTCCCGCCTTTCTTCGGCTGGTCAGTAATACCCATACCGATCTTATTAACACCTTTAGGCCGCGCCTCGAAGCACTTTCAGAAATGACTGGAGAAACAGTGGTGCTGAGCAGGCCCACCGGTAAGCATCTCACAGTGATACATTGCGCCGTAGCTGATGGCGAACTGCAGGTTGTTCCGCGTCTTGGTTTTGCGCGACCACTCTACAGCACCGCTGCTGGCCGGGTATTGCTTTCACTGAAAACCAATGCGGAGGTCATGGCACTGTTTAAGGATGATTTCAGCCCGGCGCCGGATTTCTCGATCCAGACAACCCGCGATTTAACTGCAGTGCTGGATGACATCCGGCGCGCAGGGATTTCGTATGATTTTGGTGAAATGATAGAGGGGGTTAATACGCTGGCCATCGGACTGGAAACGGGTATTGGTCAGTTTTCCGTGTCGATGCCTATGCCTCAGGGGCGGTATGAAAAAAAACATGATCTCTGCCTCGAAAAACTTGCTGAATTCAGAAAAAAGTTATTGAAAGAAACCGGCCCTGCATAATTGTTTGAACAGGATAAAGCCCCTTAAACAGGCGTAAACACAGTAGTTATGCAAAATTTTTTAAATCATGATTCATGGTTAGCACAATTTTGTAGCGTACATCACTATAGTCTAATCTTTCTAAAACTTTGCTTGCCTGCTCCAACGGGATCTGTTCACAGACAGGAAGAACACCGAACATATGGCTGAAACGCAATACTCGTTCAATTTCAAGCGGAGTAATGACTGGAGAACACATCCGCAACTGCTCCGAACCTGAAAGCTTCTCATCTTCGATGACTGCAGGCATCTCATTGGCTCGTACAACCATGGCTTTCCCTCCCGGCAACAAAGCAGGAAGCAACGAGTTAAGCTTGTCAAAATTCGGTGAGCACGAAAGGATAAAGTTAGCCCCACCTATCATTGTCAACAGTTCTGGTACATTATTCTGCCGGCTATCGATGTAGTAATGAGCCCCAAGTTCGAATGCTGAATCCTGTTTTTCCGAGCCTTGAGCAATAACGATGACTTCGTATCCCATTTTCCGGGCATATTGAACAGCCAGGTGACCTGACTCACCCATACCGATAATCGCAACTCTGTCGCCAGCTTTGGTCCCGCTGTCGCGTAACGCATTGAACATTGCGGTTCCGGTATAAATAATTGGAGCGGCCTGAATTGAGCTTAATTCAAACGGTATATCAATTAATGCTGTATAGCCTATAGTAATATATTCTGCGTACCCTCCGTCAAAGTCCAGTCCTGGAGACTTTCTTTTTTCACAAAACTGGTAAAACCCCCTACGACAGAATGTGCAATGCTGGCAATAACTGCCATTAGGGCTTATACCAACTCGTTGACCGATGCTCCATATGTCAGGAACGTTTTCTCCCTTAGCTACAATGCGTCCCACAATTTCATGTCCAGGAACGAGTTGATCATGTCCATAATTATGCTGAGTGTTATTTAAAATGAAATCGCAGCTGCATACCCCGCAGACATCAATTTCAATCAATACTTCTTCCTGTCTTGGCTCGTTTAATTTTTTATAAACGAGTTCTAGAACACCAGAAGCAGAAATCTGCATAGCACGATAGGTTCTTTTCATGCAAAACACCCCTCAGAAAATATGTTAAACAAGGCTTTAACTGCTTGGTATTACATACCGATATTAGCTATCAGGTATGGCGAAGAAAGTATAAATTTAGCTTACGGTTCTATTTAATGTTCCTGTTCCAAGGCATTGATGCTAGCAACTTAGCCAGTTCGCACCATCCGGAAATTCCAGAAAACAGTAACCAGCCTCCTACAAAAGCAGAAACGAAATAAAATTCAGATGCTAACAAAGCTCCTGCAAGAGTACAAATCAATATGAACGCCCCGGCGGTAATATGGACTTGTCTCATTAAGGGAAGAGGTTGATTGCGATCGTAAATAACAGGAAGGCCTGAGGATTCCCAGTTGTTCATCCCTCCAAACAAAAGTAATGTTTCGATGGATTCGAATGTTGTCAACAGCTTCTCTTTATTATTTACTGTGCACATGCCGTCCTGGCAGTGAAAGATAATTGTATGGATCCCTGTTAATGTACGTTCGGTAAGACATCCAGGTTTTATTTTATCCACAGGTACAGATATTGAGCCTGGGATATGCCCTCGTCGCCATTCATCATGCTCTCTGATGTCGATTAGTAGAATGCCTGGATCAGAAATAGGATAAACATCTAGCGGTAAAATGAAAGATACGTCCATGACTGTACTCCTTATATAATCAGTTTAGTGGCATATATCATTTTTATTTATTTTTTCCGGCCAATAAATTGTACTATGTTGGCTAAGCCTGTATGAGCCGTACCCTCTATTACCATTGTTTCTTTATAACAGGATAGTAGAATGTCACACTCTGCAAACTCCTCTTCGATTGCGGAAAGATCATAAAGCATGTCAACATTATCAGGCCCCCCGGTACCTCGGCCAAGTTGGGATTTACTGTAACCAATAAGTATAATCAATGCTCCAGGTGCCAGAGCATTCATCAGTCGTTTATGTAAATTTTTCCTGACACGCTCAGGTAAATGTGCAAAAATGGATATAACAGCCCTGTATTGGCCCACCTCCGGTTCGAAATATTCAAGGTCAATTGCTAGCGTTCGAATGTTCACATTCCTCAGGCTGGCTAATTTCTGAGCCTTCGCTAACCCTGTTTCTGACGAATCAACAGCTAATACATCAAAGCCCTGTTCAGCAAGATAAACGGCATTTCTCCCTTCTCCTTCAGCCAGGCTTAGTACTGGGCTTTTTAAAATCTTAATATTTTCCTTAAGAAAATCATTTGGTTGCATTCCATAAACGTATTCTTCCCGATTGTATAAATCATCCCACATAGAGACTCCTGATAGAACCTGATTGAAAGCATATTAACACGCGCTCTGAAAATATTATTCTTTAGCTGACTGGCTACTAACCAAGGGTTGAGTGATCGCTCACCCGATTGAAACTTTTGAAGAATATGATTCAAAATATTTCTATGACACTCGCGTAAAACCCACATTTGTAGTAAGCGTTTCAATGGTTGAATAGTTAACCTTTTAATTTTCTATCTCTCGACTGGACATTATACAGCTTTCTTATGCCTGCGCATTAACACGCTATTAATTTCAACCATTTAAACTGGCCGATATTTTAAATAGAACGCGTAATCACAAAATCGTATTGTGTAGGGCGATAATTTATTCAACTAATATGAATCCACCTCTTTAACAAAAGGTATAACATGACGGATATCAGACCTGTCAGGATTAAGACTGCATCACTGGGAGTAAAAGATATTGTGTTTTTTGTTGTAGCCGCTGCTGCTCCACTTGGAGCTACTGTAGGGGCGACACCGGTTGTATTTGCCACCGGAGGAAGTAATACCCCCATACTGTATCTTTTTGCCGCCCTTATTCTCTGGCTGTTTGCTGTAGGACTGGCAACCATGAATCGTCACGTTATAACCTCAGGCGGCTTCACCGATATAGTAGGCACGGGTTTCGGCAAAATGGCAGGACATGTAGCCGCAGGAATCGCATTGCTTGCCTATATAAGTATGCTGACCGGTCTCTATGGACAGTTTGCCGCACTAACTTCTGGAACAATAAAAGAATTCACGAGCGTTGATATTCCATGGCAGGTTTGCCTTGTGACTGCATTAGTCAGCATAGGATATTGTGGTTACAGAGACATTGATTTTTCCGCAAAAGTTTTGGGGATTTTAATGATTCTCGAAATTGCTATTTTGCTCGTATTCGACATAGCCGTCATGATCAGAAATGGAATTGAGAGTCTAACCGTAACTGGCGTACTGGATTCCAATATTACAGGAGCTGATACTGCGGTCGCGCTGATGTTTGCTCTTGCCTGTTTCGTTGGATTTGAATCGACTACCATTTATTCAGAAGAAGCAAAAAACCCTCACAAAACCATCCCGAGGGCAACATATATTGCTGTTTTCATTATTGGTTTCTTCTTTGTGCTAACATCCCTTTGCCTCAGGTCGGCTTACGGCAGTGATGAGGTAAGAAATCTTGCACAGACAAATATGATTTCTTTCGTTTTTTCTGCTAATACACAATATGTAGGAGCGTTTTCTACAAGTATAATGAGAATTCTTGTGATAACCAGCGTGTTTGCAGTCTTACTGTCGTTTCATAACGCACTGTGTCGATATATTTTATCACTCTCAAGAAAAAACTATCTTCCGAAAACCTTTTCTTCAGTTCATAAAAAATTCCACAGCCCGTATATCTCCAGCCTGGTACTGTCCCTTTCCCTGTTCCTGCTACTCACGGGTTTTATGTTTTTACGGGCTGATCCGGTCAGTGAGTTATATATGTGGATGGTAGGAACGGGAACGCTGGCAATTATCATCCTACAAGCACTAGGTGCATTCGCCATTTCAACATATTTTTATAAAAGCAGACATAATGAAATTCTAAAAGGGGTAGCCAGTCCTTTGATAGGAGGTGCAGCATTGTTATGTATTTCAGTCTTCGCCATTTTAAATTTCAATCTGCTATCCGGAACAGATAAAGGTGTTTCAACTTACCTTCCATGGCTTGTTCTGCTGGCCGCTGCTGCCGGTGCTATAAATGGATTTATAAGCGAGAAGCGAGCAAGGCTTATTCTTATGACAGACCCTGAATAAAATTCTATTTTATTCTTCGACCTCTACATTTGCCCTGCCACCATTTTTGCTATTTTCCCGGCAGACTGAACCGTCTGCCTGAAGGCATGCACTTCAGCAGAGCGCGAGTCCCTCAGACTAGCAAGAGCAAGTATACTGAAGGGCGCATCACTCAGGGGCACAAAAGTGACTCCCGGCTGATTGTAAAGCCTGGATGCAGATAGAGGATATGTGTCAAAAAATCCATTATATGCCACCGCAGCCAGGCTTTCATTTATGGAATATACCTCTGCTCCGATACGCGGAACTGACGACTCATCCTCTCTCAGGCTCCAGTAAGGCATCCACTCAAGAGGAGCGCCATTGCCAGCAATTGCAAAAGGCTGTTCCAATAGTTCGGCGCAACTCAGCTGAGATGCTTTGGCTAAAGTATGCTCTGATGGTACTGCAGCGACTCTGGGCTCTTCGTATATATAGTCATAACATAGACGTGGATCGCTCGCGGGAAGCCGGATAATTGCCACATCAACTTTATCACTAAGCAGGGACTGTACCTGATTTGTCAGGGTCAGCTCAGTAAAGGCAATATTGATTTCCGGATTTGCTTTCTTGAAAAGGGAAATAAGGGGATAGATTTTTTCATGAGCGCCATCATTAAAGAAGCCAAGGCGTAATGTTCTCATCCGTCTTTTGGAAAGAATCTTACATTCTTCAGTTACTTCAGCGATCATATCCAGCCATCCGGAGGCCTGAGAAATGAATTTTTCCCCGGCTGGAGTGAGACACACACGATTGCTGCTTCTGGAAAATACTTTGAAACCCAACTCATTTTCAAGTTTTGCAATCTGGACGCTGAGACCAGACTGGGCGATGTTTTCCACCTCTGCGGTTTTACCAAAGTGTAATAATTCTGACAATGTAACGGCCATACGCAACTGCCTCGTATCCATCGATCTCTCCTGAAGGTTTATCTGGGGTTACGTAAGTGATTTTTTAGGCTGGCTCCACGGAGCTCTGCCTGGAGTATATTTCTATTAAAACACGGTTCCGTAGAAGTTGCTGCAGGGAAGTCCATTTGACCAGGTATACTGGATGCCAGATAAGGCATTTAAAGAACCCCGGAATGCACCGGGGCCTGTTTAATTACTTCCTCTGTTCGATTGTTACTGGACCAATTAAGCCAGATGGACGTAGTTCTGCATCAGCCCGATAGGTAGGCATAGTTGTGTAAGTAATTTTATTCACGACGTCTGGCTGCGCATCGCCGATGAGACGGTTAACCCACAGGTTAGCGACTTTGATCACCAGGTGGTTTTCTCCTTTCTTAAGGGCACCGGTAATATCTGTACGGAATGGTGAATGCCAGAGAGTACCCATATCTTTTCCATTGAGGGTGACCTGAGCAAGATCGCCCACCTGGCCAAGGTTCAGTACATAACGACTATGATCATTATCTAAGGCATCAATTACGAACGACTTCCTGTAGGTCGCAACACCGGAGAAGTATTTGATGCTGGCATCCGCGGATTCACTGAGTGAACGCAGAGTTTCGAGCTGAATCTTATCCGGTGCCCCACGATCTTTCTGGAATTCGACATCCCAATGGCCATTAATATCGGTATGTTTTTTCGTCACAGCAGCTTTCACCGTCGTTTCAGATTTCCCGGAATTTTTCCGGAACATAACGAAATAACTTTCACCAGGTTCCATATGCAGAGGAATCACTGTCTGGTCGTCATCATGTCTGTAGGATACGGGTTCAACTGCAGCTGTTTCGGGATGCCACAATTCAGGCTGTTTCCCCTTACTGCGAAAACGAGCTTCGATATCGGCTGACCTGGCGTTTTGGTTCACAAGGTAATAAATATCGCCATCTTCTACACGGCGATGCACAAAACCAACGTTACTGCCATCACTTGATGTGAAGGTAAAATCAGGTGTGATGTCCATCATACCTAAAGCACCGTCGATATCTGATGATGTGACTACCATTCCTTTGCCGTGAATGGTTTTTTCCTTCCCGCTCCAGAGCGTACTTGCCAGCTTTTCAAATTCTTCTTTGCTGTCCGACAGTGATGGTGAGCCGAGCGGCTTAAGGCCAATTACGGTAGCACCATTGTGGACTAAATCTGCCAGTTTACGTAGCACTCCCAACGTCATGTATTTGGTATTAGCGCCCAGATAGAGTACACGGTACTCAGTTCCTGCTGGGGAGATAAGAAGGCCATTTTTGACCTCAAGTTTATTGCGTACAGAATCTGCACTGATAAAGTCATACCCATAATGTACCGGTACATCCTTCATGTAACCATTCAGAGCCTGGCTGACGGCGCCGGCTTCCTCTCCATAAAAGTAGGCGACATCAGACTGAGGTTTGCCTTTCTGAAGAAGCGTGGCCGTGCGCGCAAGGTAATCTATCCAAGGCCCCGCCATTTCAGCCCATGTTTCGTTACGATTGAAATACTGTCCAAATATGGAAAGCGATACGCCAGGCAGTTTATCGTCAACCGGAACATGAGGTGATGTGTGTATAACCGGACGGTTCATTCCCTGAAGGAAAGCGGCATCAGCAGTATGCTTCAAATCTGCGGGTGCATAAGCCCAGGGCTCAAGCATGGAAGTAAACGTTTCTGAAGCAACGAATTTTTTTCCATAGAAATGAGCTACAGATGAAGCGCCCTTAATATCAGCCCTGGCGCTTGGTGTCGCTTCTTTTCCTGAGGGGACAGACCAGATAGCAGCCATAGGAATGTCCGCATACCGACGCATGTCGAGATCGTCTCCCAGAACCGGTCGTCCAAACTCCAGAGACTCACCATAAGTTGTCAGCTTATTTTCATGTGCGATTCGGGCAATCGTTTCATAGTGCTGCGTTTCGATCAAATCAGAAAGTGTTTTACGGAAGTCATAGAGGAAAGCATCGCTTTTCTCGCGGGATTCGACAATGATGCCCGCTAAAGTCGGAAGCCAGGGGGTGGGATCGTAGCCCCGCAAGGCCATGAATTGTTCAATAAATGCTGGAGTCCAGTTAGATGTTCCGACCTCAATACTATCGTTCACCAACGAGGTCAGACCGGAGGTTACTAAGTTTTCAGAGCCAACGGCTCCCTTATACATTTCGATGTAATTTCTAAGATATCGCTCAACGGCTTTCCCGTCATATTTATCTACTTCAAAGCCTGTGGCTTCGGCAGGTGCAGGATGGTTTGTAGTGCCAGTCAGTGAATAACCCATGCGCAGTATATGCCATTGACCGACTGAAGGAGGGCTCCACTTCAGACTACCATCTGGTTTCAACTGTGAAGTCAGATTGATGATTTGATTACCATTTTTGACGGCCTTTACATCATCCAGGTATTTATCCAGGCTGTAGTAATCGCCAGCTATTGCAAAGCCAGCTTTTTCCTGAAAACGATTAACCTTAGGTACAGCAGAGAAATCCAGCTGTGTGATATGAGGTATATTTTCTTCTTGCCCCATCATGCCGGATAGTCCTGTGATAGCAACATCTTTAGGTTCGGCCAGGAAGGTACGGGCAGCAGGAGAAGCTTTAATAACAATGCGGAAAAAGCGAGCAGTGGAAGGTGAAAAGCTCATTGTTACAGGAATATTTCCTAACTGTGCTTCTCCGATACTTCGCCATGAAGTACCGTCCTCACTGGACTCAAGAGTTGCAAAGTAATTCGCTCCGTCCTCTTCAAGAAGATGTTCGATATGAAATGTCAGGCTCTGGAAGGTTTTTGGCTCATGGTAATCAAGAGTCACTGCACTTTGGCCACTATGGACATCTTTAAATGGATAACCGGTCGCCTCCTTCTTGATAACTTTTCCGTTGATCAATACATCCGGTTGCGCAGGGGCTTCAGTGTCGCTCACTTTATAGGCATAAACAGCAATATCTTTATAAAGAGTAGGAAGATCTGGCGGTGCTTCACCTGTAAGCGCACTCAGCCCTGCCTCAACCCCCATGTCCTGATAAACGCCATTATTCATTGGGGGAAGAGGAAGCTTTCCATCAAAGGACTTTCCGGGCTGCAGTTTAGCCTCACTCCAGACAACTTTTTTCATTGCATCTTCTGCGGGTACCCACGGTCCACCGGTCTCACTCCAGCCGGCTGAAGACGCTACAGCCAGCTCCAGGTTCAACTGTTTCGCTTTATGAGCAGCAAATCTGAAGGCATCTTTCCATTCCGGGGTCATATAGACAAGGCGTTTATCTACGATCTGAGGTGTACTGATATTAATATCAAACGAATGGGCGCCTCCTATCCCAACACGTTTCATCCATTCCAGATCTTTACCAAGCCCGTCTTTTGTAATGTTTCCATTCATCCAGTGCCACCAGACACGTGGTCGCGCATCATCTGAAGGGGAGCTAAATGATTGCCAGAGAGGATCTTCAGTTTTTGCCATGCTTATTCCTGAGAAAGAAATAGCAGCCAGGACAGCTAACGTAACGGGTTTAACTGCGGACATCATATGACTCCTGCGTTTTATGATAATGACAAGGCTAAAGTAAGGTACTTTGTTCATAACCATTCAGCTGACACAAACACTGAATTAAGTACCAAATGAAGCCAAAAGTACCAGTCAGATTAAATCCTTCTGGACGTTAAAGGTTTTACGCCAGTCGCTAGGGCTAACACCGAAGCGGTTTTTAAAACTCTGTCGAAATGTGACGACGGAACCGAATCCCGCCATTTGGGCTATTATCTCGATTGAATGCCTGGTTGTTTCTAAGAGTTCCTGGCTACGGTGTAGACGTTCAGTTTCCAGCCACTCACCCACCGACACGCCTGTCGCTTGTTGAAAATGACGCGTTAATGTCCTGCGGCTCATATTTGCGAAACTCGCTAATACATCCAGGCTATGCGGCTTATTGAGATTTCGCCGTAGGTAATGAACAGGGCAGCCTGACGGCTGCAAATTGAAAAACACGACCGTCTGCCTGGCCCGTAGTTGCCATACGCTGAGTGGAATATGTATGATCTAACTACATATTTTCCTCAGGACCTTTCTCCATGATGACCCGCAAAAGTATCGATACCGTCCTCCTCTCCGTTGCCGCTGATAAGCTCTCTCAGCGTGAATGGGACTGGATTAAACTGATGAAGCCCATGGATCCGCCTCCGGTAATGGTCGTCGCTGCCATACTGGAGCACCGCAACGATACTGCCGCTCTCACTCGCCTGCAGGATACCGGAGATTAATCTGCCCCATGTTGTCCGGTTTTACCCCTCGCCCACTTAAAAAACTCTTTACAGCCAACCAGTGTTGGACCTCCTTCCTCGATGCCGGCGGCCTGCGCGATATCGAGGTCGAAGCCGTCACAAAAATGCTCGCCTGCGGTACCCGCATCACCGGCGTGAAGGAGTATGGCTGTGATAATCCCGGCTGCCCGCATGTAAAATACATTACCAATACCTGCCACAGTCGCGCCTGTCCCTCCTGCGGGAAAAAGGCCACTGATATCTGGATTGCCGCTCAGCTCAACCGCCTGCCGGACTGCGACTGGATACACCTCGTCTTCACCCTGCCCGACACGCTGTGGCCCCTGTTTGAGGTCAACCGCTGGCTGCTTAATGACCTCTGCCGCCTGGCAGTCGATAACCTGTTGTATGCCGCCAGCAAGCGTGGGCTGGATATCGGCATTTTCTGCGCAATTCATACCTATGGTCGTCGTCTCAACTGGCATCCGCATGTGCACGTCTCCGTCACCTGCGGCGGTATTGATGCGCACGGCAAATGGAAAAAAATCAGCTTCCGGAAGGACACCATGCGCGCCCGCTGGATGTGGAATATCCGTCAGCTGCTGCTGAGCGTCTGGTCTGATGGCATCGCAATACCCCCTTCGCTGTCGCATATCACCACCGAATCACAGTGGCGCAGCCTGGTACTGACCGCCGGAGGCGATTACTGGCATGTGTACATGTCCAAAAAGACGGCGGGTGGCAAAAACACCGTGAAATATCTGGGCCGTTACCTGAAAAAACCGCCGATAGCAGGCTCCCGGCTGGCACACTATGCCGGCGGTGCCACGCTGAGCTTCCGCTACCATGACCACAATACGGGTGAGCAGGCTACAGAGACGCTGACGCAGCGGGAAATCGTGGCACGCCTGAAGCAGCATATCCCGGAGAAGTTCTTTCGGATGGTGCGGTATTTTGGCTTTCTGGCCAACCGGGTGTGTGGAGAAAAGTTGCCAGCGGTCTACAGCGCACTGGGGATGGATAAACCGGAGGCGGTGGCAAAGGTGTGCTACGCGCAGATGAGCAAGCAGTTCCTGCGACGCGACCCGTTTGAATGCGTGTTGTGCGGAGGGAAGATGGTATACCGTCGTGCGGTGGCCGGCCTGAATGTACAGGGGCTGAAAACTCATGCCCGGGAGATCAGTCTGATGAGGTATATCCCGGCCTGATGCAGGAAAGATCCGCCAGTCGGTTGTAAAAAGCACATAAAACGACCTGAAAAAGCACAAATAACAACCATAGTGCAGGATGCAGACTAACCCGGCAACATACAAATCGGATGGTGATTAAATTTTAGTCAGCTTAATCCGGAGCAGAAATGGTTCCAAATTCCTATACGTCAAGCAATTCATTGATTTTGTTGTCCTTCGTGCTTTCAGGCATTGGCCGTTCAATATACTGTGCCTGGCCACCTTCCCGATGTGGAGGTACAACCAGACGGCGTGCCAGCCGATTGGCGACAGAACTGCCATAATGCTGACGTACAAGATACAGGCAGCAATCCAGAGCGGCGGCAGTGCCAGCTGAAGTAATCAGGCGATCATCATCAACATAAAGTGCATTTGTATCCAATTTAACGTCAGGAAAACGGCATAGAAAGTCTTTTTCGAATTCCCAGTGTGTGGAGGCACGTCTGAATTTAAGAAGACCAGCATAAGCCAGCACATAAGTTCCTAGGCAAAGCCCTACCAGTTCAGCGCCGCGTCGATGCGCGATAACGAGGCTATCCAGCAGTGCCTGCCGTGGCCTTATTTCAGGATGATTCCAGAAAGGAACAATAATTAGGTCAGCGTCCAAGAGGGCTTCAAGTCCATTGCTTACATCAAGAGACAGACCATTTTCGGATTTAACCTGACCTGGATTTTCAGCGCATATAACCAGGTCAAACAGCGAAGGATCAGGATAGAGTTTTCCAAACACGGTACATGGGATGGAAAAATGAAACGGACTAAAGCCTTCACTCGCGATAACGGCAACTTTAAGGGCTGGCATGCTTATTCCTTGATTTCAGGATGCGGCTATGACAAGTAAACCCTCTTAAAAAGAGAGAGTTTCACCATCTTGGGGTATCTGAACATGTTTTGATAAACCTTGTTCTGAGCAATACATTCTGAGCTCTTCGCGGCTAAGGATGCAGTGGTTAACAGCTTCCATATGCGAAGCGATAAGGACTGCGTCGGGGAGCAAGTTGTGAGTTCTGACAAAGTCTTCTTTCCCCATTATTATGGCTCCAAGTCCATTGATATTTGCAAATCCGGCGTTCAAGATTACAACGTCAGGTCGATGATTATTCAGGCTATCACTAACAGACTGAACCCAGACTGTGTCTCCTGCGATATATAAAGTTTTTTCAAGCTGATGCTTGAAAATGAGACCACAGGCAGCCCCCAGGACGGCAGCAACCTCCGGAATTTCGTAAGCCACATCGCTACCATGCTGGCCCTGGGTTTTAACTATGGTAATGCCAAAGATATTCGTTGTTTCTTCAAGTACCCGTACGTTAGTGAAATGTTGAGAACGCAGAAGTGTGGCGTCCATTTCGTTTTGGGTAAATATCAACTGCTGTTTATCGATTAGGCGGGACGCTGCATCATCCCAGTGATCTATATGGGTGTGCGTAACGATTATGATGTCGGTGCGCAGTATTTCTTCTAAAGGCATCGGCAGATCAACGAGGGGGTTACGCATATCGGAACGCGGGGTGTCTGGAAAACCTTCCCATGAACCTTTTTCAGAAAGCATTGGGTCAATCAGGAAGCTTAATCCTGCATATTCGATTTTAAGAGTGGCGTTACGCACCTGAGTTATTTTCACAAAATCTTCCTAAGTACTTGTTAATAAATGAATTTTACTACCGCATTGCTCCGGCAGGAATGAGAGCATTTACTTGCCTTCATCATCATCATTATAAAACGCCCTTACTGACCAACGAGGTGGCTTGGGGTCATTTATCGATGTCATTGGGTCAAACAAAGATTATCCACTGAAGTGACCACGCTTCTCACTTTGTGTAAAACATTATGATCATCAACTCCTCACAACCCGACAGGTTATTTATGCCCCCTTAAATATATCAAACATGAATAGCAAAGAAGGCGATTTGGTTACATTTAATTATATCAAGCCAATGTATATGATCTAGGCCACAAATAAGCACGACCTAAGACACCCAATAATCTGAAATTCAGATTGGGCAATCCGAATAAGCTATTGCAAAATTAGCGACGATTCTTTAAATATTTAGATGGCCTATTATTCATTAAATAATTCTTTATTTCATTTGAGCAATAAGCTAAACGAATGGATTCATCTTTTTATCTCAAAAGCGTACAGACATAAGATTTAATTATATCTTGAGCTTTAAAGTTATTTTGCATGAGGATTTATGACATTAAGCTATGAAAGTTCTCTAAGAAATTTTTCTGAAATTTTCCATCTTTCAAAAGAAGAAACGACCAAGGGTATTGATTTTATACCGGGGGGATTTAGCCGGCGTACTTTCAGTTATGGGCCTCATGCAGTATTTGCAAGTAAAGGTGACGCTCAATACATATGGACAATAGAAGGCAAAAGACTTCTTGACCTGAACAATAATTTTTCTACAAACGTAATCGGGCATAATCACCCTAAAATTGTGAGTAAATTACATGAAGTTATTAAGGATGGTTTTTCATTTGGTAACCCAACATATCATGAATTAGCTTTAGCGAAAGAACTTTGCACTCGTATTGAATCAGTTGAAAGAGTAAAATTTTTCTGTTCAGCCAGTGAAGCTTGTCTTGCATCCATTAGAATCGCGCGTGGATATACAGGGAAAAGGAAAATCGCAAAGTTTGAAGGAGGATACCATGGATTTGCCGATGACCTGGCAATTTCAGCACACCCCAATCCCGAGAGCTATCCTGGCCCATCCAGCAACCCAAAATCGATGCCGGATTCTGATGGTATTCCGGTTTACAAAATCGAACACGTAGTTACTCTGGTCCAGAATGATTATATTGCGTGTGAAAAAATCATACGTAACAACGCAGCAGATCTGGCTTGTATAATTTTAGAACTCCAGTCCTGTGCGGGTGGCATCGTTGAACTGGAAAAGGAATTTGTAAATAATATTAGTAAACTTGCTCGTGAACTTGATATTGTTCTTATATTTGATGAAACTATCACTTTACGTGCGGCTTATGGTGGACTACAGAGTCTGTACGGCGTTAAACCCGATCTAACTGTACTGGGAAAAATGATCGGGGGTGGATTACCTATTGGAGCAGTAGGGGGCTCAAAAAAGATATTTGATGTCGTTGAAAATAATCAAGTAAGTATTTCTGGTACTCACCATGGCCATCCTTTAGCAGCAGCTGCAGGGAATGCATGCCTTGAAATAATGGACCATAATGCTTATGAAAATCTTAATGCCATGGCGAAGCGTATCAAAAATGAGCTTAACAGCTGGGCATATGCAAAAGGATATGCCTTTATTGTTTTCGGGTCTTTCTCTGTATTAGGATATGCCTTTACGAAAGAACTTGGACAAAAGATTACAACACATCGGGACTACTGGTACAAAATTGATGACTTGAGCATGAAAATATACGCACTCGAAATGGCTACGAGAGGGTACTTTCCTGTTCATCGAGGTCAAATAGGTTTAACATTACCGATGACAGATGAAGATATAGAGGGGTATATCTCGTCAACAAAAGATATCATAACGTCAATTTATAATAAATAATCATAACGTAAGCTGGAAGCAATACTTATGCATTCCAGCTTATGTTTTAAATATATACTTCCTATTTTTGCTGATATAGGAAGCATAGGCTTACAGTTTGTCTATAAACTAATATTCGACAACTTGCCCATCGTCGGGAACAACCACTCGATCTGCCAATTTATTTTCTTTTATATATGCGCGCATATCCGCACGAGAAACTGTCATATGATTAACTGCGTCCATATGCACGGTGATGATCTTGGCTTTTGGCATCATATCATATGCGTGACGAACATCTGCTTTACCCATAATGATACCATCATCAGGAAAATCTAAAACTCGCGCATCGCCTGTATTTAATACAATTACATCTGGTTTATACCGTACCAGAGCTTTGTTAACATCCGCGTTCCAAACAGTATCACCTGCAAAGTAGACAGATTTATGCCCCTTGGCCTGGAATACCATCCCCATGGCTTCGCCGAGAAATTCACTCATACCACTTTTTGCATACATATCTGACGTACCATGAGCACCATGAGTCTTGGTCACGGTTACATCGCCGAAGTGTATGGTTTCGTTCAGGACCTGTACATTGGTAAATCCTTGACTGCGAATAAGTTCTGCATCGGCCTGATGCTGGGCGATGATAGGCATATTCTTAGGTAGAAGTTTTTGAGCTGCAGGATCCCAGTGGTCCATATGAGTATGCGTTATTAAAATAGCTTCGACACCTTTATAAGTGTCTTCTACCTTCATTGGCAACTCAACCATTGGGTTTCTGTACTGACTATTATGAGTACCCTCGAACCCCGGATATTCTCCCTTTTTAGCTAACATCGGGTCGATGAGGAATGTTTTATCAGCAATCTCAATTCTACCGGTAGCATTACGGATATGCTGATAATGATCTGCTGCGAAAGCTGTGGATACTAATGAAGCACTTAAAAATAATGCGGATACAATTTTATTGAGTTTCATGCCTTCACCAATCTGTTTTGAATATGATTAGAGTGTAGCAGTGAAAATGGATGTGTACAGATGTTTCCGGGCTAATGAGCGATTGAATTGGGCCATTTAATGTGTTTAAGCCTAACGCTTGATACAGATAGCTTTATAATCTCTGGCAATGAATAATAAAACAAAAGACTTGTAATTAATCATGCAAATAACTTGTAAACTGCTTTTATGTTATTTGATAAATAATGCGCAGCATAAAGGCAGATTTAAACATTATTATATGGCCATACCTAAGCCTACAATATTTTCAGCTATAATGATAACAACACAACCAAGGCTCAGTACCCTGACGGGGCGCCGACCAACGTTTGTCCATCCTTTAAGTAGTAGACTAACAAAATCTCCACATAGGACATAAAAACTCATATATAGCATCCAGCTAACGTAGTCATATTGAACAGGAATACTGGCATGGCCCCAAGCGTAAAAGAAGAACTGTAGGTACCACATAATACCGCCAAGGGCAGACAAAAGAACATTGGTTACAATCAGCGATTTCGGGAGGGAGAAATCTTTTTTTTACTGAAATATAATGAGATTTAAACATGCGTATCATGCAATAACCCAGATTAATAATTGCCCCTCCAGCCATAATAACAACGTAGCTCGGTAGAGCTGCGTACAGAGGATCATTACCAGATTCAGTAGCTATTCTGTGCATCGGAACAGCTGCATTAATTGCAAAAGACATCCCCGCAGAAAAAATGCCATACATTAAAGCCAGTAAAAGTCCTTTTTTCAAATTGAAATATTCAACTTCAATGCCCATTTTACACTCTTTCAACTGACCAGCACGAGTTACAATTGCAACTCCCACAAGGGCTACCAAAACGCCGATCAAGGTCAGTTGGCCTCCTTGAGTACTAATAAGAATATGGAAATCACCCTTTATAATAGGTGTCATTTGTGTCCATACGACCAGAGTAATACCTATAGCGATACCAATACCCATCGACATGCCTAGATATCGCATAGTTAAACCGTAGTTAATGTTCCCCCCACATAGCACCGAACAAAAAAACTGGTCAAACCTCAGCCCCCTAAATTGAAGATCCGTTTCCAGGGGTTTTCGGATCTCAGGAGGAATGCAGAAGGATTTATGCCGATAATGCACTAATGAGAGATGATTGTTGCAAAAATCAGATATTTGTTTAAATAGTAAAATTAGCGGATAATAATTAACTTTACAGCAACAATAATAGCTGAACGGCATTCTCGCGCCGTTCAGCCAGACTGGTCAGGAGTGATTAAATCTTGCCACGACGGAACCACTAATCCCGAGTTCCTGTTTCCAGCTGGTAGTCACCCAGCCCGACAGAGGGTCTTCATCACTTGCATGCCACGAAGTACTGAAAGGCTGTCCGTCGGGATCGCTCAGCATGTGAAGGGATCCAAAGACATTGTTCCGGACAAGCAGGGAGTAAAATCCTCCATCATTATCCCATACCTGATAGATTCCACAGTTATTGATCCTGACTGGCATAAGGCCATCGAGATCACTCTTCATATCCAGTATGATCCCCAGTTCCGCAAACCTTTCTGCGTGGTAGCTCATCTCACGTAGCTCGCTTCCCAGATGGGTTCCGAAGAAAATCAGCGTATAGTCTTCGTTGTCGGCAGTCATCTCCCTTAAATGCTTCAGCAGTTCATATTCGTCGCGGACGTTGATTGTCCGGAGGGGCTGCAGCTGACTCAGTCCATGGTAAACATCACCAAGCAGATTCTGTTTAATGGCAGAAACAGGTGTCAGTATTACCGAATTAGTGCTCCTGATCCCACGGGCTAAGATATTTTTGGACATGCCTCCGTTAACTGACCTGGCTGTCCACGCTATCTCCCCGCTGTTTGATGTACTGTAAGAAAATCGTGAAAGCAGTGCATCCCGGGCAAGCATTAAGGGTAGTTCACGGGTAAGAGTAAGATCGGTATTTTTCAGCAGCTCAGTATCAATCTCAGCGTTAAGAAGCTCTGAATGCATGCTCCGGCTGAAAGCCTGAATATAGGCATCGAGGGTTTCATTGAAACAAACAATCTTCTCTTTAAAGGCTTTATCAGACATTAAATATCCATCCGAGGGACTGTCTTCACGGCGTTTAAAACCCTGGAGTTGATAAATAATCTGCTCCTTCTGATGATAAGTAAACAGGTTGTCGTTCAGTGCCATCCTTACACGCTGGGTGACAGGCAGGAACTTAGCGGAAAGATAAAAAGCGATATCTGCATAACTGGCGTAAATATTCCTGACATCTTCATAGGTTCCCATATAGATACGTCCTGATATGATCTCAGTTTCATTAAATGATGAAAACGCCTTTACGAGATCAGACATCGTCTTGTACCAGGAATCCTCACTGTCGCACGGACGACATTCCAGCCTGATAATAATGTCAATAATATCAGCCGAAGAAGTTAACGACGTCGTCATAAGATCATGCGCACCTGTCGGATAGACAGGTTGAGAAGTAAGTAGTCGTGTTATAACATTGTTCAGACGTACATTTTTTTTCTGCTGAACATGCGAAAGAATATATCCGGCAGTGAGCAGTCGAATATCTGTCAGTGCATTGAAAAAAATGATTGCCTGTGCAGCTTTTTCTGAATATGCATTTCCTCTGAGGATGGCCTGCCAGGCCGGTTTGTCAGAGGCCTGTGTAAGATACGACGGCGTCAGGAAAAAGCTGTGCCAGCGGTATTGTTCAAAGTGCTGTTCAAACCGATTCCGGCTGAACCAGAGTAAAAGCATATCCGTACTGTGATCTGAGGCATAGCGGTCGTCTGACATCACAGCCGCCATGACTATCCGCGCTGTCTCATAAAGATGATAAAGCAGTTCGGCCGAGTCATCATCAAACCGGTTCTCGCCACGGCCCTTAATACGTCGCCACATGTACCAGCTTTCCCATTCACCTATAAAATCTTTGACAACTTCCCTGTGACGCTGCTCCTGACTGACCGACAGAGTTTCTGCATACCCTCTTTTCCAGTTGTTCAACACGTACCATACGTAGAAAAGAGATTCCATACACTGCTGAAAATCGACGATTTCACGGCTGTCTGAATCACGATATACAGAGAATGGTACATCAATAATTTTACGGAAATATTCCCCCGTTGTTTCCAGTGACTTTACCACCTCGTTACTGAAACTGTAAAAATCATGATAGAATGACTGGCTGAATGTAAGTGACATACCTGAACCATGACATTCATCAATATAGTTTCCATCAGCATACCGGAAGCTTTTTTTCAATGTTGTGTATGTATCAATCAGCCGGTCTGTTGCGATGATAAAGGTACTTATATTTTTGTCTTCCAGAGCATCATAAACCTCACCATAAAAATCACGGGTAATGTGTCTGTACTCTTTCCAGTTTATTTTCGGACCTTTTATAAAACATTGTCTGAAAAAGAACGGCCACCACCCAGGGATAATCACGTCTGTTGAGGAAAGTAGTGTTATTTTGTTATCCCTTTTTGCCAGGGACGGCAGAATAACAATCGAGCCATTCTTATCCTGCACAGGTTTCAGCAGGTGTAAAAGAAAATTTAGTGGTCCAAGATACACATCGCTGATTTCGATATGATCCTCAATATGGAATTTAACCGAGCCCATACTTTCTTCGCTTGAGACAGAGTAGGGAAGAATGGTTATTCCCTTTATATAATCCTTACCTATGTGTGAACCAGGATACTGTATCCATGAGTATTTAAGGGAACGCAGAATATGGTTTTCTACAATCTGGGACTGAAAATACTTCAGCATGAGGTGATCGCGTTTCTTTTCATCCAGAATGTTAAGGCTGGTAATAAAGAACCATATCGAAAGTACAATATTGAAAAGCATCCAGATTAAGGCCGTAACCGCAAACGCCGTATCAAGATATTTGTCACCGGCAGATAAAAATAACCCACTTATCAGTATAAAAGCAGCAAGTGATAGCCCACTAAGTCCCGCAAACATATAACCCGAATGCAACTGATAGGCGGTCTGAATGTGGATTCGCGAGGATTTTTTCTGAAAGAGCACGCTGATCAGTCCGACAACAAGCGGGAACACAATCCCGATTATCGTCAGCTGGGCGCCCAGCAGGTTTGACATCCATTCAGGAAGTTTAGTGACGTTTTTCAGGTAATTGGCCGCAAAGCTACTAAATTCAGCACGAAAGCCTATCGCTATGAGGACAGTACTGCCTGCCATAGCCCAGAGCAAAAACATGGCCTTCAGATAATGCGTGGAGCAGTAAATCTGCGCCCTTTCAACAAGGTTCCAGCGATGCTTCTTATATGTCTTATTTCCTTTGAGGGTGCGTTTGAGTTGTGCTCTCACTTTAGTAGTGAGGCGATTAAGCAGTATGCCAGACATAGCGTTCCTGATATGTGGGTGGTCAACCTCTTCATCATACGTCCTGTGAGCAGAGTAGTTCTGTAAAAATCACAATCTTGCATTCTTCCGGTCAGTCCAGAGTTTAGATCCGGAACCGGGAGTTTTCGGATCTCCGGTGAAGGAAAAGAGGCATATTCATTTACGCATATAGAAATGCACCATCCATTCCAAAAATGAATATGAAAAATTTAACCAAAAGAGCATTGCTTAAATTTGAATGGATATATAAATTTGAAACAAACCGAACGCGAACGGTTTGTTTATTTTTTTTAAAACTACGTCAAAGAGGTATTTCCTATGAGCATTAAATCAGCCGTCGAACGAGCCAGGCGGAAGCGCACTTTCTCCAAGAACGCTGGGATGACAGAAAAGCGTGTCACGGTAAGAACAGAGCAGGACCAGCGCGAGCTGGACGCCCTGATCGAAAAACAACTGGCCCGTTTCGTCAAAACAGAACTCTCAGGGGCTGATGAAATGCAGGCCTTTTCGCCTCAGGTTCGTGAAGCTCTGGAGCATGCCCTGCTGCTGAAAGGATCGCCGGACTTCATTACCCCCCATGGTGCCTTCAGCACCTTTATCACCAAACTACTGGAGAATGGTCTGACGTCTGAAGTTGCCCCGGCCGTCGCCATTTATACCCGCGTGTACCCGACCAGCGTGGACTATGTGCTTAAATCAGTGCCGGCAAAGGCGAGCAACTATCTCTGCCGGTATGCCAGCAGCCAGGCCGTGATGAAATGGGCAGAAGAAAACCCCGGCTGGCACGAGAAGATCATCGACAGCCTGAAGGACGGGACCTTTGCCAGATATCTGCGACAGATCCGCGAGGCCATCGGGGCAGCAAACCTCAACTATCGTTTTCTGAAAATGCTGGAGCAGCTCTGTGAGGACGCGGGGGAGCTTTCTCCTGAGCTAAAGCAACAGACCCAGCAGATTCTGAGTCGAGCACCGGAAACGCTTGTGCTTTCCCCCCGTGAGTGGAATGAAGACTGTAATAATCTGCGTACTTTCGTTCTGTTTTTCATGCTCAGGGACCTGGAGACACGCTACGGAGAGAGGGCAAACCCGGACAGAACCTACATCACGCCGTTCTATAACCGTCAGCGTGAGGAGCAAGGCGTAATGAATTCCCAGATCATCACTTTTCATGAATCACAACCTATCGCCCGGAGCTATGACTATGGGGTCTGTATCGGCTGGCGTTACGACAGCTGGGAGCAGTTTTTTTATCAGGTCAGCCACGAGGCTGTCCATCTGCTCAATCCGAAGATCGCCCCGGACGGCATGCTCAGAACCAGTGCCCTTGATGAGGGCATGGCAGTCCGCTATGCCGAAGAAATGCTGGCGAAATACCTGCCATATGTCAGCCGGGCGTTTGTGGAAAGCCCGGTCGGTATGGACAGTCCTTACCATCACGCCTGGGAGGCGGCCAGAAAACTGCCGCATGATCTTCTTGCGCAAATCCGTGCGGAATTTGGCAGCTTCGGTACCATTGATGACCCGGTGCGATTCGCAGAAATGACTGCGCCGTGGCTGACAACAGCAGAAGCCACTCTGCTCAGCAGTGATTTTCGCTACAGCTAAGATCCAGGCCTTCTGAACTGGCACGCCCGGACAATGCATAAGGCCCCAGCAGGGGCCTTTTTTGTACCCCTTCAGTTAATCAGCGTCCTGCGTATGGCGGCCATGACAAGTTCATAGTGAACGGCCGGACTGGTGGCCAGACGCAAACCGCCAGCCCAGCATTCGTCCGAGAAGATCACCGCCTCATTGCCGGTGCGCTGCGCTGGTTGCCGGGTGTCCAGCCAGCGGGTCTGTACTGTCTGACGTTTCTGATTCATGTTTCTGTACCTCTTTCGCTGAGTCACAGCCCTGATTGTGGGGTCACGACACGACAGCCTCCCGGCTATTTTTATTCCTCAAACATGGGGCAGGCTCAGAAAATGCGTTATCCGGGCTGCTCTCCTATCCGGGCGATGATGGATAAAACAAAATAGCACTTTTTGCTAATGACCTTGACGTGCTAATTATAGTAAAATTCAAGAGAGCGATTTTTTTGACTTTTCACCGCATCGGGTATAACATTTCTACTGTGACCCGCTCTGGTCACGTCCAGGTATAAAAAAACTTAGCCATCCTTACACTGAATCCGCATCAGATAGTGCGTCATTCCGGTGAGGGATTTTTGCGCCTTTTTGCCGGGAAAACAGAATGCTGAACGTAAAATAGAGAGATAAGGAGGTAACGCATGAACACAACTTAGACGGCAGTAAAACCAGAGTAGTACATACAGGGTAAGACTTATGCGGCCACTACGGGTGGAAAGCAGGGCACCCTATTTTCATCATCGAACCAGGAGATTGCGATGCGCAATTTTTCAGGAAATCAAACTTTTTATATAAGGATAAATCTTTATGGATTCAAACATTATGGACGTGGTGGCACAAACCCACCCTATTTATAGCATTGGCAGTATTATTTACGACATCATTTACGGGCGTACAGGCGGATTACTGAAGAAAGCCTACACCTGTGGCAAGGCTCGTAACTACCAGCAAATGGTGCTTTGCGGCTTACTGGCGGCAATCAACATCGCATTTGTGGTGGCTATGGCTTTCGCCTTCGCTCCGTGGGTCAAGGCAATAATAGTGGCGAAGTTAGCAGCTTCACCTTTTATTGCGATGACCATAACCGGTGTCGGTTCCAACGCTGTTAACTATGTCTTCGGCTGGATAGTTGACGCTATCAGCCGAAAGGTTCTCTGAGCGAGAGATCCACAGTTTAACAGCTACCCCGGACAGAAATCAACCACCTGACCGGGGCTGAACGCGCGGTGCTTCTGCGGAGCACCGCCGTTTTGTCACGTCTGCCTTCCGGCGAAAGATAAATCGGTGATATCACGGGGCCGCTCCGTAATGTACATCGTGGCGGGGCGGGAAAGAAATGAAATTCCGTGCTAGAACGGATCGTTCTCCAGACCAGAGGCGGTTTCCCATGGCGGAGATACGGAGCCTGAAGGTTCTTTAATCTGCGGGGTATAGTGGTATGCGCTACGCCTGACGGCATCAGTGGAGTATTCAAACCGGGCAGCCCGTATACCGTGAACGCTGACCGAACCGAGATCTATCTCCAGGGATGGTGCCCGGCGATCGTCCTGAAGCGATAGGCCGGAAAGATCATGCCTGTCTGCCCGCGGAGAAAGGGTTTCCTGAGTCGAAATAACCTCTGTAACACAGATATCTGGCTCCCATTCATCTTCGGCATACTGATGGCCATATCTGATTATGCAGTCTTCCTTTGCCGGCAGAGTCATAAAGGCAACACGGGAGGACTTATGGAACAACACAACGTTATACCGTTCCTCCAGATCCGCCCCCGGCAGCTGCACGGAGGGATAAAGGATACCGTCAAGATTAAACCGGGAAGGATCCGCCAGGTATTCAGCTATGACCTGTGTCGGGATATAGCTGAAGTCTTCTTCACCGGGCAGAACCGGAGCGACAATCCTGCTGATAAGTGTGGACAGGAACGCGGCCTGCTCACGTCTTTTTATGTAGTCCGGGTCGAGCAGGCTTCCACTCTCCAGAACACTTTCAAGTGCAGGCAGGTTCAGAAGACGGAGCGGTCGGATAACGTTAAACTTAGCGCACACCACGTTGCAGCCTACCGGTGGACGTATCTCTGAAATAGCCGTATCGACTGAACTGGCGCCATAGAAGACCGAAATTCCTCTGGCGCTCATACGGTTGGCACCGCTGATCTGATGCGGCGGCGGCCCTAACTCTTTGTCCGGTGTCACAAGTATCTGTTCCATCTCATGATGATTACGGCACCACCGGGCACGGTACAGTGACGGGATAGCGGTACCCGGGCCGGCGTGAATAATCACAGGCTTTTTTCCACGGGCGCGCATTGTCTCTACCCCCCGGAATATGCCGTCCAGGGTGGCGCTCACGGCATTATTGATGAAACGTGATTCAGTTTTCAGTGAGGTAACAAAATTTATCCACATGGAATCGAGACGGCCAGTGCTGATCTGACTGCGTTCAGCATAACAGGACTCCCGGGCAAACTCGGTCTCCAGTCCCATCACATCGGAATCAAAATCAGAATGCCTGTATTCGAGCAACTGCTGAATATCGTCAGCAAGCTCACGACTTGTCTGGAGTAAATCCTCAATGAGCTGCACGATTTCCTCCCCCTCACGGAACCACTCATAACCGTCAATATGACGAAGACTGGCATATTCCATATCGTTCGGTTCAGTGGGGGTCCGGTAAAAATGAGCTTCAATGGCTGTTTCTGTCAGGTCACATACCTCCTCCAGGGAGAAACAGGGCTGGACTTCCGCGCAGTAATGACAGGTCTCTAAAGTTCCTTCCTTCTGAATCCTGTGGCGTAAAAATTCTTCGGCAATACAACCAGCACAAACCCAACTCTCATCTGACTTTTCTGCATTCATAAAAGGGCTATCTCCGAGGTATTACTCTGCTCAGGAAGTGTATCAGACGTAACCTGACTGACATTTCAGAATTAGACAATTTCCGGATCTGCGCGGCGGGAAACCGGAAAAGAATATGACAATTAAGCTACATGCTAAAAATCATACTAGGTATGATATTTTTCGTTAATAACATAATCATATCTGATATGATATTTATCAATTTATGTGTAAATCAAACTAAATATGATTATCAACTTAACCGGACATTATCATACTGAGCGTGCAGGATGGATAAAGAAATAACGTTTTCACTCAGCTACCATCAACTGACAGCAAGAACGGCAGAGGTGATTAAAGTTATCAAAGAACGCAGGGGGCAGACTGCAGATACAAAGCTGGCATGCGTTGAGGCGGTCATACTTCTGTGGTCTGAACTTGCTACTGAAGGCGCATCCGACATCAGACAGGTACAGGATGACATCCGGCTTCTTCAGGAATTCGCAAACGGAATGAAGGCATGACTGACACGGTAAAAGGCCGCCGCCCGTCCCCGCTGCAGCGGCGGGTACTGATTGTGCTGGCCGCCCTCGGTGCGAAACGTCCGGGACCGGTGGCGACAAGAGATATTGAGCGGGTGCTGGAGCAGGGAGGTTCGGCCCCGGTGTACGGGCCGAATCTCCGCGCCTCCTGCCGGCGCATGGAAGCCGCGGGCTGGCTGCGCACCTTGCGCGCCCCGAACATGCAGCTGGCCGTTGAGCTGACGGACGCTGGCCGTACGGTGGCCGCCCCGCTTCTCGCTGACGAACAGGCTCGCGTCCTGGCGGAGCAGCGAGCAACGGCGGTCCGGGTTCTGCCCCTGTTCCCGCGCAGCCAGGCAGAGGAAACTGATGACCGCCCGGTGGAGCTCGACGGTCGCTGGCACCTGGCGTGCCGGGGCGACTACGTTATCCGTCTTGACGGTACCACCTGCCTGCAACTGTGGAGCGCGGCCGGGCAGGTTACGCGCCTGGAAGGTGATCCCCTGCAGGTCGCCGCCTGGCTGCAGGCCTGCCACGATGCGGGGATTGCGGTCCGGATACAGGTTAATGAAAGCACCACGCCGGAGGCGGGTATACC
The DNA here is from genome assembly GCF_036936505.1 of Enterobacter sp. JJBC. Lineage (NCBI taxonomy): Bacteria > Pseudomonadati > Pseudomonadota > Gammaproteobacteria > Enterobacterales > Enterobacteriaceae > Enterobacter > Enterobacter sp. JJBC. The sequence continues at coordinate 6,854 of NZ_CP136936.1, read as the reverse complement.
GGACGGTACCGCGCCGGCGGACCTGACCGGCACCTGGTACCGCCAGCTGGACGCCGCGTTGCAGGCGCTGGGGATCACCGGTCTGACTGAGGATATTCGACAGGCTGTGGTCAGTCCTGAAGCGGCCCTCCGGGCGCTGCGTGCACCGGCGCGCCTGCTGCACGTTCTGCGCGACGCAGACCCGCTCACGGCTGCCGGCTATGAAAAAGACACGGAGGCCGCACTGACTGACCTGCTGGCACGCGCGGGGTTCACCGGCGATCAGGTGCAGGAGATGCAGCTGCACCGCATCCGCTGGCCGCAGATGAGTGAAGAAGAGTTCGCGAGATCCCTTCGGAAAAGTGATATCAATGAGGAAACAGAATGACGCCAGAAATAAAACGCGTTCTGCGTAAAGTGCCATTAATAAAGCATCTGCCGGCACTCAGGGTGATTTACTCGCGGGCAGAGCTTGACCGCTTAGAAGATGAAGCACGGGACCTTCGCAATGAATATGAACGGCTGGCAACTGCCGGCCCGGCGGTACTTGAGGAATTCAGGAAGGATAACCCCCGCGTAACGAGCGAACTCCATATCCGTGAGCTTATAGCATTCAAGGCATCCAGGCTAAAGCAGGAATTAGGATGGAAAGAAATATGTCTGGACCGGGCCCGGAAGTATTCGGAATGAGCCGGAGCAACCAGCCTCTGGCCACAGGTCCGGGTGAGGGATCAGGATCATGAGTAACATCTCTCCCTCATGCAATATCCATCTGATTGTGACCTGTACTCGCCGCAAAACCGTGGCTGCAGGTGATGCGATTTTTCCGGATGAACGTGACGTGGATAGAGCTTACGGGATCTGGCTGGAAAGACTGACAAAGGCTAGGAGCGCATTGAATCAAATGACTGCTGGCGAACTGTATACTGGCCAGCACTGGAAAAGGGCAGCTGCAGCTGCGGCGCGAAACGGTGCTGAGATGTGGGTGATTTCAGCGGGTCTGGGGCTACTGCATGCCTCTGATCCTGTGGTCCCGTATGAGGCAACGTTTTCCACCATGCCATTCTGCCATCGCACTCACTGGGAACGACTGACAACGCGTCCACCTTCGGAACGACGGTGTACTTCCCTGAGGGCGCTGATGCAGGCGAGGCCTCATGATCGGTTTGTGGTGGCCGCCTCTCCGGTGTACCTGCGCGTCGTTGAAGCAGACCTGCTTGCAGGAAGGGACGCGTTACGTACGCCTGAACAGCTGCATGTTGTCACCTCCAAAGGCTACCTGGGCAGCCTGAAAGACAGTGTCCGGTATACGAACGCAGACATGATGAAAGAGCTGAATACCAACATGACCGGACTGAATGTCAGTTACGCCCTGCAGTTCATTGGTTATGAAAAACTGAACAGCAGTACAGCAGGTGAGGTATATGAATGATCCGGCAGCTCAGTGCCATGCTCCTGCTCGTGGTGACCTTCCCGGCCAGCGCAGATATCAGCGGCCGGATCGTTCGCGTGCTGGACGGGGATACCGTTGAGGTTCTTGATACGGGGAACCGCCTGACGCGCGTTCGTCTTGCCGGCATCGATGCGCCGGAAAAGAACCAGCCCTTTGGCCAGCGCTCCAGGCAGGAACTCACATCAATGGTGGCGCAGCGTAACGTAACCATCACGGGTGAAGAAACGGATCGCTACGGGCGGCGGCTGGGCACCGTGTGGCTTGGCGCGACGGATGTGAATGCCGCGCAGATCCGCAAAGGGCTGGCCTGGGTATACCGGTACCACGAAAAACCGGCCCGGACTGACTACGCTCAGCTGGAAGCCGAAGCCCGCCGTCAGGGTATCGGGCTCTGGTCAGTTCCGGGTCAGACAGAACCCTGGCGCTGGCGGAGCCATCATCAGGAGAGAGGTTCTGTCAGCGACGCCCCCTGATTCCGCACGTTGCCGACCGCCGGGGAAACCGGATGCCAGGTGAATGCCTCAGCAGGCACCGCCCCCTGTCTGGCTGTCATGCCCGCCTCGTCACCACTGAGACTTTCGCGCAGCCAGTCCCGGGCGGCATCCGGCATCAGCACCAGAGGACGACGATCGTGGATATCGAGAAGCCCTTTGTCCGCAGCTGCCGTGACAATGACAAACCCTTCCCCGTCATCCCTCAGCCCAAAAGGCCGCGCACCAATGGCAGCCATGAACACGGGCTGACCGTCCCTGCGGTAAATAAAATACGGCTGTTTTTTGTTCCCCTGGCGCACCCACTCGTACCACCCGTCAGCAAACACTACGGCGCGGCCGCGTTCCCACAGCGGACGAAACATACGTCCCTCAGCTGCTGTTTCAGCACGGGCATTAATCAGGGGCGCTTTGTGCCACCACGGCGGAGAATATCCCCACAGAACAGGATCGAGCTGCAGCTGGTCATTGCTTTCACTGAGCAACAGCACCCGGGTCCCCGGCGCCACGTTGTAGCGTCCGACAGGCTCCGGTACTGCAGAAAACCTGGCATCAACCTCACCGGCCAGATAAGCCAGGTATTCGGCGCGGGTCTGTGACTGAGAAAAACGTCCACACATAAGCGTTTCCTGCCGTTAAAGGGTAAGTATAGGAAAAATGGGATGCATGGATTGTTTAACGGCAACGGCACAACGATCCGGACAGGGGGGCAAAAGCAGGAAGGTACGGGACGTCTAAATAGTGTATTCTTTTTATCAGGTTAAAGGAGACGTGAATGACAGTGAAAAACCAGGAACTTATCGCGGCAGGATTCACCAGTAAGGATATCGAGCGAATCAAACGTCACCAGGCGACGGGGGACTCGCAGGAAAAGGTTCTGAAGGATCTGGCCGGCTATTTCCTGTCGGTAGCCTGGATCACCGGCGGGATGGCCATCATCACCCTGCTCACCGCGTTCTTTGGCAGCGCCAGCCATCTTATCTCCTGCGTGGTTGCCGTCGTCTTTCTGCTGATTGTGCTGCTTCTGGTGATGCCGGTCAGGCTTGGCTATAAATCATGGAAGCTGATGAGATCACATATCAGCGATTCCGGTCATCACGGGTAAGGAGTTCCAGTACCACCTTTGCACTGACCCCCCATCCCAGAACCTTCATCGTCAGTTTGCCCGGAGACATGGTTTCCACCTTGCGGTAATAGTCTCCGGGAAGATAACGGAAAAGACGCCAGGCCTCAGCTTTCCCGGTCAGACCAAACACACCATAAACGCTGGCTGCAAGCGTGGTTGCATTAAAGATCCCCAGGCCGACATCGCGGCTGAAGCCCATAAACTCCGCTACGGACATGGCACCGTCCGCAAGGATCCCCTCTGAAGCAGGTTCATTCAGGAACTGACGGGCAGCCTCCCGTGATACCGTATTAAGGGCATCACCGACCAGAACGGCACCGGCAAGCATACCAGCAGGCGTCATCGTTGCGATCATCACACCGCCAAACACAGCCTGAACGCCGGCGAGAACGACCTTAATCCCGGATATGAAGTATCCGACAATTTTATTCTTCTCTGTTACATACTGAATTTCAGCGTAGATCCGGGCATAACCGGTTTTCAGCATGCGCGACTGTTCAAGCAGGAACTCATTCTCAGCCCTGAGGTTCTTCAGGCAGGCAATGCATTCTTCATCGCTCCTTGCTCTTCTCGCCGCGTCAAACTGTTGCATGACAACATGTCTTATTTCATCCACGAATTTCAGACGGGTCAGTGAATCACTGAGGTGCGTGGCCGCGACGGTATTTGCGGTATTCACAAGCTTACGGGCTTCCAGATTGATCATTGTATCAGCCCACTGACGCCGGCTCTGCCCGGGAAAAAGCGCGATATCCATTACACATTCCTTATCTGTCGTCAGGACGAAATAACATTTATCGACCAGAAGTAGTAATATGTCTTCCCCTCTGGCGTTACCGAAATCAATCCACCCGAGAACCTCACTGTAAACCAGACCGCTACGGTTAGTTACCAGCCATTCATCAGCTGTTCATTCGGCATATCCATGTTTCTGCACAGATTTAAACTTTACCAGAACTTAATGAAATACGTCAGGGCAGGGGAAGAAACTCGAGCTAAGCGGCCATAAACTAGAGCGAAATGTTACTTCGAGTTCATTGCTTTTCTCAGCTTTAGTATCTTTTCCCTGGCGCGTTCCCTGTGTTCATCGCTGATAAGATCCACCGGCTCACCATTAAGGTTAAAACGGTGAGTTCCTTCCACAACCGACATGACATAGCGCGCACTCTGGGTATATCTGACCAGATATTGCTTAATCTGCACCTCAGAGATTGGCAAATCACGCTCTCTGGCATCATTCACCATTGCTTCAGATATCTTGAGGGCCAGCGGCTTGTATTCAGAAAACAACAATGGCCAGAACTGGCTGAGCCTTTCCTGGGTCCTGGTATTTTTCTTGTAATTCCGCCTTGCGCTGCCGCGCAATTTTGCCGGAATATCCTCGCGCATTCCTGGGGGACAATGTAGTTTTTGAACGTCCACTTTCCCTACCTCAACAGGTTCGGCCGGAGCTTTAACCTTAAGCTCTTTCGGCTCAATAATAATGCGCCGACGTTTTTTAATGATAATGGTGGTATCGGCCATGGCTTTACCTCTGCTGGGATCATTCTGCACGGGCAAGTACAGAAGGATTAAGTACCGGTTAAAAGACAACAACTACTCAAATTATAGTCTATTTTCAAAGGGTTAACTATGCCCAAGGCTGAAAATCAAGCAAAAACATGCTCACATTTTATTAGCAATATCAGCTACTTAAAAGGTTGCTCGAGGGTTTACAATATTAGGAATATTCTTTTGCGCAGTGCCGGAAACGGCGGCAAAAATCCTGTGCATCAGCCAACATAAGAACCGGAAAATGACGCTCCTGAATCACGAAACTCGGTACTATCTGGAAGTGACCACGTTGCTCAAAGAAGACATTGATGATTATAACTTCTATTGTCGCAGCAATAATGTGCCCAGCATTACCATATGGCGTTCAGTAAGTTACAGAAGATTTGATGTCGTATGTTCCTGGGAACATCTTGAACATAAAAATCATGAAGTCGTTTGCCACCCACTGTTCGGGCCATGTATAACCGCATACGCAGAAAAGCAGCTGAAAAAAATGATAAACCAGCATGACTGGCGCGGGCCGACCCCTCCTACCCTGGAACTCTCAAAGTGTCGCCAGCTGGTGACCTTCAGGTTGATTCAGAATATAGAATGCGCACGCAAGCTGGCAATCGACAGTTACCTGTTTATTACCTGCCTCATGGAGGAAGTACGAAATCTTCAGGAAGGGGAGCGGATTCTATGATGCGCGTTAGCGCATGTAAGGCGCCAGGAAGAGTTTCATAATAAACAACAGTCAGAGGCGCCGATACCCGGCGCAGCCGGCTACTGTTTTGATAGATTCCGCCAATCTGTCCCTTCACCCTGCAAAGCCATACCCGCTAAAAGCTACGCAGAAGCTGCTGTAAGCGGTCGGAGTGAGCACGTCAAGGGTTTACCCGCTGACGGGCTGTATCTCCGCGTTAGCGCCGTTAGGCGCTTACGAGCGCACTTCTTTTTAACCTCTCGCGATATAACCTCCAGCGACGCAGATGACTAGTTACAACATCCATCATTAAAAGCGATGTTGTTCCGGCCCTTTGGGCCGGGGCGGCCTCGCTTTTCAGTGGTGGGGATGGGCTGTGATGGTTCAGGTGTGCACGGTTCACGTCTTTACGTAAATATTTTGGATGTTGTAACTATTTACTTCTGACTGATGCCCGCCGCGTAGTGGCGGGAGGTACATTTGCTGTTTCCGAACCGGCGTGGACGTAGTCCGCTGCAGGGGCGGACATTATCCCTATTTTCCACAGGAAAGCGGGACTGAATAAGATCCTTTTTTAATTGAATGTTTAAAAAGGGCAAAGGCGCGTAAGCGCTCGTTGGTAAGAAAGAGCCCAGGGCTACCAGAAGATTAAGAAAAACTTGCGGGTAACACTTCCAGTCATTGCCGGTAAGAAGTCCTCTATGTTTGCGGATATTTGTGCATAACTACAGGGACATGACTAGGTTGCATCATCAGGGGGTTTTTCGCCGGTAATGCGTGTCGTAACGGAAGGCTTTATTGATGGTTTTTTAGCCTGTTTTTAAACGCGGGGAAGCACAAAAACCGCCAGCGGCGGTAGAGGAAAAACGTGGAGTGAGCGTTAAGTTAGCCTGGTGGCTCAGCGTCAAAATTGAGCTTGATCTGACGCAAATAATGGTAGACCAGCAACTCGAAATCATCCGGAGTCATACCTGAGACTTCCGGCCGCGTGTTGATCAGCCAGGCGGCAATCTGGAACTGCCGGTCATCGAGCCGGGTAGAACGCGCAATTCTGGAAAGACGCTTCTGTTCTATCGCTCGTTCGCGGCGAACCTTCAGGGCCTGCGCCACTTTCTCGTCAAAAAAGCGCTGTCGGGCCGCTTTTACGGACATCACTTCGCCAGGAGCAAGAATCCCCTCAGCCATCGCGCGCAGACGTTCTTCACGCTCTTTGAACAGCAGATCGAGATTGACCTGGAGGAGTTTGAAAAACTGCTCTGTTAACGTGACATGACGCGGGAGGTATGTTTTTGTATACGGGTCCAGGCGACGCATATACGGCTCGATAAGGCCGTAATTTTCTAACAGATCGAGTGCGCGGCAAATGCGGGAAGGCGTGACCTCTTCACCAGGTATTACCTCACCCCGGGAATCTTTTGGACTTAATGCCTTGCATATCTGTGAACTGTTGAGGGCGACGTTAAACGTGGCAATGTCGCAACCGCTGACCAGCAGAACGGCCAGTGCATCGAGGAGATGCTGGCGTTCCTGTCGGAAATCGCGCTCACGGCCAGCATTTGTGCGCAT